>NJBO01000012.1 GCA_005223075.1 candidate division TA06 bacterium B3_TA06
AAGAGTTCTACACCGAGGGGATCAAGACCACCGTGCCGTTTCATTTAAAAGTCTTAGACGATGCAGAGTTCCGCGCCGGCAACCTTCACACCGGCTTCATCGCCGAAATGGCGGAACGGGCGAAGGCCAAAGAGAAGAAGTAAGTTCCACAAAATCAGAGAGATATGAAAGACGCCCCGCAAGGGGTGTTTTCTTTGCTAAAAGAGTTAAGAAGGCATTTGCTTCCTTTTGAGGAACTTCTTAGCCGTTGCATAGACGTCGTCATGCGGTCCGATTGTGAAAATCATAACAGAGTTGTCTGAGCGATTCTTACATCCCTTGCAATTTAAAAATCCCTGTCTATTCTGCTCACGACATTCTTTGCATATGCAAATGAGCATAAGGAAGTTCTTTTTGATCTTTACAGTACGTAACCCAACGAGATCGTGTCTTAACCGTTCACTAACGCTGGCGTCATTAAGGATGGGTTTTTAGAGCATTCGTCTTTCCTTTGATAGTATTTTTAAGATTCGCGAATTTTTCCCGGACCAGACTTTTGACATTTTCGGTGACAATTACTTCAAATTCGGGTGGGGTTTTACTCAAAAAGGGAATCGACCGGATATAATTTGCCCCTTCTTGCGTCTTCTATTCCCCTTTTGAAAGATGCAAGAAGCTCAGGACTTCCTTCGATAATCTCCGTCGCAGTTAACTTATTGGCAATAGCGATCAACTCTTTAACCTCTTCTTCGGAATCCAGAGAAGCGAGCTCCAAAGATACATAGCTTCTTGGCAGCAGGTGTATCCAGGCATAGTTTTGATGGCTTAAGTATATTACCATCTCGGTAGAACAGGAGAGGAACTCCTTGGCGACGCTGCGGAGCACTTTCTGTTCGGTCTCTGAGAAGACAGATAAATCGTAGGGCTTTGCAGGCAAGAACGGAGTTTGATTCCTTCGTCCCTTCCTTATAAGTCTTGCCCGCTGCATAGAGTCCAGAACTTTATCAAATCCTGCAGGCATTGGCCCCAGGTTCATCCGAAGGTAATCGATCCCAGTGATAGGCTCGTTTGTTGCTTTGTAGGCTTTCAGGTCCGCAAAAAACAACAGCTTCGCCAACTTCACTTTACCCAATTTCCTATTGTTGGCTTCGTGAAGGAAGAACAAGATGGTATTTACCATCTTTGCCGGGAGAGTTCCACTCATCGTTTAATTATGTGCATATTTCAATGTTTGTCAAGGGCGGCCGAACTCTCACTCTTACGTTAAGTTTCACTTATAAATCATCTTCCGAAACCTGACGAATGCAATCGAAATCTGAGGGAGTAGGGGCCGACGTTCGCAACCTTTGGTTGCCCGCTTTGCGTCCCCTCGGTCCGGTATTACATCGCTTGAGGAACAGGTGGACGTTGGTATTATTCTACAGGTTGATTTAGAAGGAGGTAACCTATGTTCCTTTTGGTGTTAGCCCTTTATGCAGGGGAGTGGGTGGAGACTACCCAGGAAGATTTCTGCGACGGCTGCTATGAAGTGAACCTATACGCTTCCCATCGCGGTGACGGGGCTTTGGAGTTTGTACCCCGCTGGGATGCAAATAACGACAGCTGGATAGACCTTCTATCCTGCCACGTTTACGGTGGATCCAAGCTCTTCTGGGGTAGCCCGCTTGGATTTTCGGATAGTCGCTGTTGCGATTATTATGCAGGAAGCGGAGGAGGATGCTTTGCCGACCTAAATCAGGATGGGTATCCTGATTATATCTCTACCGGCCCAATATGCATCTATTGGGGGAGTCCCGACGGTCCGGATACGACAAATTTCACCACGCTCGAAAACGGGATGGAGGCCTGCCTGGTTGCCGATTTCAACAAGGACGGTTATCTGGACATCGCCTTCGACTACGCCGATTATGATTACGGAGGCATCTACTGGGGTTCGCAACGGGGTTATTCAGAGACAAACCTAACCCTTCTGCCCACGGTTAAGGCGCAACACAATATAGAAGCAGCGGACCTCGACAAAAATGGTTGGCTCGATCTTGTATTCGTTAATCAGGAAGGGAACTACAACGTTATCTATTGGGGCGCAGAATCAGGCTTCCGAGCTTCAAACCGAACGCACCTTGCTTATCTTATGGAATATCCCCACGGGTGCTCGGTCGCCGACCTGGATGCTGACGGGTGGCTGGATCTTATTTTCACTGGTAACTACAATATTGATGAGTCCTGGATCTACTGGGGACCTGACTTTTATTCATGGGAGAAAACCACACTAGCCACCGGCGAGTGCTACGGCGGGTCGGCGCTCTCAGACCTTAATGGCGACAGTCTTCTGGATATAGTGTTCTTCCGTGGAGCAACAACCAACTATCTGACCCGTATCCAATGGGGAGACGGAAACCGCTTCAGAGACGATTCATTCAGTCTGGTCGGGCCTGCCTTCAGGGCATCAGGAGGGTTCGTTGCCGACTTTAACAAGGATGGGTACCTTGATGTCTTCATGAACTCTTACGATGAGGAGAGCCCCATCCTGTACGGCCCGGATTTCGATACTTCCAGTATGACTTGCCTTCACGGCGGGATAGACCACCATGCATTGGCCAGGGAGATAGGAAACGTTTACACCAGGGAATATAAAGAGGCCTACTACTCCTCAATCTACGACGCACAGATAGATGTTGGTTATGTGGAGTTATCATGGGAAGATTCATGTCCTGGCAACAGCAGGATACGTTTTGCCATACGGACGGGCGAGAAGCCGGACACCACAAACAACTGGTGCATGTGGACTCCGCTTGCTAACGGTGAACGCGTGGTTATCCTGAATGACTTCTACTCCATCCACCGCTATATCCAGTACAAGGCGATCTTTGAATACACTAATCCTGCCGAGCTGCCGGTGCTCAAAGAGGTTCGCATCCGCTACGAGGAGGCGGAAGGCGTTGAAGAAGACCGCAACCTGTCTTGCCCCTTCGGGCTCATCGTTACCCCCAAGAGTTTCTGTTCCGAGTGGAGTATCCGGTTCTCTACCTCAAGTCCAGGGCCGGTGGAGCTGGCTGTCTATGACATAAGAGGTTCCCGTGTACGTACCCTGATGCAGGAAAACGTATCTGTCGGACGCTTCTCGCTTATCTGGGACGGCTGCGACGAGGATGGCATCGTTCTGCCTGAGGGTGTTTACTTCGTTCGCCTGAGAACTCCAGAAGGTGAACAGGCCACTCTTGGCTTCAAGATTATCCAACGCGTGAATATGAAGGTGTGGCTTTGACATCCCCACGATCGTCACTACAATCATCCTCCCATGGCTGAACACCTGACTAAAAAAGACCTCTACGCGCGCTTCCTTGAATCCGCCTCGTTGATTCGCTTCCTTGGCTTATCCGAGCTGCCTCGCTCGGTTTCAGGACTGCCGGGAGGACTGCGTGCCTTCTTTCTTAAAGCACTTCGGGGGAGCGGGAGCCAGATGCTCTACCTGGCAAAGGACTCCGAAGAGGTGGAACGCTTACTTTTTGATCTAGAGGGGATTGATCGTACGGGTATAGTTGCGATTCGCAGGATCGAGAGCCTCAACCTGTTACGTCTTTCGTCCGGCGCGCCGAGACTGATTCTCTGTCCTGCAGAGCTGTCCGAGCAAAGCATGGGCTGGCGAGAAGAACGAGCGTCAGTCTATTTTGAGCCCTCAGGCGAGGTGGAACTTGAGGAAGCCCTGAACTGGCTTGAAGAAAACGGCTTCGAGCGCGAAACACTCCTGACCGAGCCTGCTGAGTTCGCGCAAAGGGGAGGGATATTGGACGTCTTCTCCCCCTTGTGGTCCGAACCGGTGCGGATTGAGTTCGAGGGCGACAGGGTTGTATCTATCAGACGTTTTGATCCCCTTACCCAGCGCTCGCATGAGAAACTTTCCTCGGTTGAAATCATCTCAAACAAGCCCCCTGACAGCCAGGGACCAACGCTCCGAGAGTATCTAAAGGATAGCTTGACAATCTCCGCTCTGCCTGAGGCCTCCCCCCGATTGCTGATTACCGATAAAGCCGCAGAATTTGCACCCCAAGAGGGGTACTTTGATTTCGGCTTTACACCCGCGGTAAAAGTCTTAGGACACTTCGAGGAGCTCCGAGAGCTCGAAAGCCAGGGGCTTGAACTTTGCTTCGCGCTTGATCCTGAGCACGGGGAATCTTATCTCTCCCATCATCTTGAGCGCTTCAAGCTGGTTGACGCTCATCTCTCCGGTGGGTGGGTGGATAGAGCTACAGGTTATGGTGTTTTCACCGAGCACGAGCTGTTCGGGGTCAGGCACCGGCGCCGCCTCCCACGCCACTTCAAAGGGATTCCCTCGGACGCAATCTATGAACTTCACCCTGGCGACTACGTGGTGCACATAGACTACGGCATCGGCATCTACCAGGGGCTAAAACGTTTGGAGATTGGAGGCCAGGAGAAGGAGTTTTTGAAGATCTCCTATGCGGGCACCGACGTTCTTTATCTGCCGGTGGAGAACCTCGGGCTCCTGGACCGCTACATAGGTGCCGAGGGTCGCGCACCTAGGGTCAACCGGCTGGGTTCACAGCGCTGGAGGCTTGCGCGCAAGCACGCCCGCAAGGCCGCATACGACTACGCCCAGGAGCTTTTAGCCCTCTATGCTAAACGGTCGGTGGTGCGCGGCCACTCCTTCAGCCGCCATCCAGACGAGATGGAGTGGGTCGAGCTTACCTTCCCTTACGAGGAGACCCCGGATCAAAAGCGCGCCATTGAATCGATCTTAGCCGATATGGAGACGCCAAACCCCATGGACAGGCTTGTCTGCGGCGAGGTGGGATACGGCAAGACCGAGGTAGCGGTGCGCGCCGCCCTCAAAGCCGCACTTGACTCAAAACAGGTGGCCATGCTCGCCCCGACAACCATCCTGGCGCTTCAGCACTACCGGACGTTCACCGAGCGCTTGAAAGAGCTACCAATAAGGGTCCAGATGCTCTCACGCTTCGTCGGGCTGGCAGAACGCAGAAAGACATTGGCAGAGTTGGCCTCAGGCAAGGTAGACGTGCTTATCGGCACCCACGCGTTGCTTGCCGAGGCGGTGAAATGGAACGATCTGGGGCTTCTTGTAGTAGACGACGAGCACCGCTTCGGGGTCAGACAGAAGGAGCGCATCCGCCGCAAGAAAGCTGAGGTGGATACCCTGACGCTGACCGCTACGCCGATCCCGCGCACGCTGTACATGAGCCTTGTGGGGATCCGCGACGTCTCAAGGATCGAGACACCTCCCGTTGGCCGAAAAGACGTGGTGACCGAGGTATCTAACTGGTCGGACGATATGGTAAGGGAATGGGTGCTGCGCGAGCGCTCAAGGGGAGGATTGGTGCTCTTTATACACAACAGGATCGAGACCATCGAATCGTTAAGACGCAGGCTGGAAAGGCTTCTGCCCGGACTTCGCCTAGAGGTCGCCCATGGCCAGATGCCGGAGCGAAAGCTGGTTAGTATCTATGACAGCTTCATCGAACGCAAAATAGATATCCTCATCTCTACCGCCATCCTCGAGGCCGGCATAGACATACCGGACCTGAACACGATAATCGTTGACCGCGCTGATCTGTTTGGCCTTGCCGATCTCCATCAATTGCGCGGCCGTGTGGGGCGAGGCCAGCGTCAGGGCTATGCGCTGTTTATCGTTCCGCGAAGGACTACCGACGACGCCCGCAAACGGCTTGCCGCAATCCGCGCCTACGCCGAGCTTGGTGCAGGATACAGGCTGGCTGTGCGTGACATGGAGATACGCGGGGTGGGCAACCTGTTGGGAACCGAGCAGCACGGACACGTGAACTCCATAGGTTTCATGCTCTACACGAAGCTCTTATCAGAGGCGGTGGCAAGGCTCAAGGGCGAGGAGTGGTTCACCGAACCTGTGCTGGAGATAGAGCATGGCGCGTACCTGCCTGAGACCTACATCGGCGATTCGGCGGAGCGCGTCTCTCTCTACAAGCGACTCCTCTCAGTGGAGGAGGAGAGAGAGATCGACGCCCTGCATGAGGAACTTGCCGACCGCTTCGGCAAGATGCCCTCCTCTGCCTTAAAAATTCTGGACATCGCCCGGGTTAGGGCATTAGCGAGAAAGAAGAAGGTGAGCAAGGTCAGCTATCGAAAGGATTCCTGGTTCATCCTTGCCGCCGACCGCACCCTGCGCGGCACCGGCCCGTTTGAGATGCTTTTGGATCAGCTGAGGAGATTGTAGCACAAACCTCAGCGTGCCACTGGCGAGTATCAGCCTCGTAGGGGCCGGTTTCGGTGTGCCCCCGTCGGGTATTAAACCGGCCCGATCTCTTTACCGGGCCGATCTGACACGAAGTGCGCAGCCTCGGCTGCGAAGGTCGGCCCCTACAGACCTCCACATAGTTAGACATATGCATCTCGCAACATTCCAGGCACGCTAAAGGCTAGAAACCCCCTACCTTATCACCCGATCTTCCACTCCCAAGAACCAGAACAAACCAATATAAGATGCTTGCCCAACCTCGCTCCGGCTTGGGAGACAACCCACAATAAGACCTTCTCCACCCAGTCGCGATCCGGAACATCATTTGATTCACGGGCATAGGTAGTGCTTGGCAAACCGGCAGCCTCCCCAGCACTAGACCTGAGAAACGGACAGAATCCATACTTACCCAACGCCTCTGCCGTCTTCCTGTAATGATCGGGTGAAGGGTTCTTAAGGTCAAAAGATATGATAGCAAGTGAAGCCATTCGACCTCCTCCTTTGTTCGGATTGCTATAGCAATAACTTATATTAACTTCCTTTTCAGGCATGTCAAGTCCCCTCTCCCTGCTTGACACAAGCATCCCGCAATGTTACACTTACTCCAAAGAGGAGAGAGATTGAACTACGTATTGGATAGAATTTATGCCGATGTTGAGAGTCTTGCGGCAACTGAGTTCGGGCAGCCCAATCCTGAGATACGCCGACCGCCCAAGGGGTCGGAAGCGATCTACGCCGTGCCATGCTTCCAGTACGCGAAAGAGAAAGATACTAATCCTATAAAGTTGGCAGAGGGGTTATCGGCTAAATGGAACCAGGGATTGCAAGCGGGCTCACTAATCGAAAGATTCGAGCCTGCACGCGGATACGTAAATGTATTTGTAGATCAAAAAACTCTCCTTGCACGCATACTCAAAGACCTGCTAGATTATGGTGAAAAATATGGTTCCTACCCGAAACTCAACAAGACCATGGTGGTTGACTACTGCTCGCCCAACATCGCTAAGCCCTTGTCGGTAGGGCACTTAAGATCAACCATCATCGGCCAGGCGCTTATAAATATTCTACGAGCAAGGGGATACCGAGTAGTGGGCATAAACTTCATGGGTGACTGGGGAACGCAATTTGGCAAGCTTATTTATGCGTTTGAGCAGTGGGGTAACGAGAAGAAGTTGGAAGATGAGCCAATCCAGCATCTATTGGAACTTTACGTGCGCTTTCACAAGGAGGCCAAGGAAAACCCGGCTTTGGAGGATGAAGGTCGGGCGGCGTTCAAACGATTACAGCAGGGAGGAGAAAAGGAACGAGCGCTCTGGCAGCGCTTCCGAGAAAGTAGCCTTGAGGCCTTCGAAAAGACGGTAGCCCGACTGGGGGTTAAGTTTGACCACAACTGGTTTGAGAGCGAGTTCGAGGAGAGGGCGTGTGAGTTGGTGAACGAGCTACTTGCCAAAGGGATCGCCGAAGAGTCAGAAGGAGCAATAATAATCCGATTCAGACCTTTACTGCCAGCCGAATCTCCTGAGCCTCCGCCAGCCCAACCTCCACTTGTAATCCGTAAGTCTGACGGAACCACCCTCTACCCGACACGTGATCTCGCCTCAGCCGTGGAAAGAATCGAAAGGTTCCAGCCTGTCCATAGGTTGTTATATGCTGTAGCTTCAGAACAAACCCTTTACTTCTCCCAGTTATGGAATGTCCTAGAGGAGATGCGGAAAAGGGGATTCTTCAAGCATGCGAAGATAAATCAACCAGGGATACTGAAGTATATACCCTTCGGGATGGTGTCACTGCCAACAGGTAAGATCTCCACACGCGAGGGGCGCATCGTTTATCTTGACGAACTCCTGGACGAGGCCGAGCGTCGAGCAGCCCAGATCATAGCAGAAAAGAACCCGGATATGCCTGACGCCCGAAGGAAGGAGGTGGCAAGAAAGGTGGGGATCGGAGCCGTGATCTATGCCGACCTCTCTCAGGATCGAATAAAGGACATCGTCTTCGACTGGTCAAAGATGCTGGCATTCGAGGGCAACAGTGCTCCTTATCTGCAGTACGCGGCGGTGCGCTGCGCCAGGATACTTGCCAAGGCCTCGCCTGAAGATCGCAAGTGTTTGGAGGAGCCCAAGGATGCCGACATCCCCAGGATGGTGGAAGAGATCAAGGAACCGCAGAGCATCGAGCTTCTTATGGCCTTGGGCCGATTCCCGCAGGCGATAGCAGAGGCCGCAGAGCGCTACGCCCCGCACGCCCTGGCCTCCTATCTATACGATCTTGCCACCGCACTCAGCCGGTTCTACACCGAGGTGCCTGTTCTTAAAGCCAAAACCAACACTGCCCGTCTGGCAAGGCTGACGCTTATCGAGGCGACGGGCCGGGTCCTGCGCCGAGGCCTTGCTCTCCTGGGGATCGAGACGCCTGAGCAGATGTAATAATGCACAAGTATCTAAATAAAAAAAGGAGGCAATTCTGCCTAATTCAATGACTCCTAATAAGCATCTGATAGATGCTCTTGGCGATCACCTAGACGCGTTCTCATGGAAGCTGTGGGTAAGTGTGACAGTTAAGCCTTACTTGGACGAGAAAGGGCAGGTATGCCGTCCTGATAACGAACAGGCCATGAGGACTTGGGGTAGATTCAATAAGCTTCTTAGGCATGAGATAGGTCATCGCTCAGAATTCCTTGGACTCATCGAGAGACACAAGGAAGGCGTCACCCCCAGCTTTTGCGTTCACGGGCTATTCTGTGGAGAGGATCTGAAAAGAGTATCGACAGAAGTCTTCAGAGAAAAGTGTTTGAAGCACCTTGGTGAGACTGCGATCGAGACCTATGATCCGCATCGCGGAGCAAAACATTACTTGGTCAAATATCTCTCCGGAGACGGTGAAGCTGAGCTTATCTTTTCCCGTAATCTGCCCAGGTGGTTGCGTTCGATAGAGGATAGCTCTCAACGCGCTCACGCCGAAGCTATCCTCGCCTTACGGCCATAACTTCCCCAAAACCGAGTCGGAAAAACTCCCGACGGACGAGACCCCCGAAGAGATGTAGCCAAATCCTCCTTTTCTCCTGACGGAGAAAAGATCGGAGAAGAATAAAAGGAAGTAGCCGACGAAGTCGGCCACTTTTTACCTGCAATCTTCTACCCTGCAACAAAAAGAACCAGGTTTACACCCTTGACAAATCATTTTAATTGAGGATAGTAAAAGGTATGGCGCGTACCATAGACGAACAGATCAGACGCCTGGAAGAGCTGGGGCCGATTCTGATCAGAGGGTTTCAGTTGATCGGTTCCTCCACGCCCTTCGGCAGTGAGCTTTCCTTCTCCCAGTATATGATCCTACAGACGCTTCTCCTGAAAGAAGCGATGCGGATGAACGAACTCGCCTCAACCCTGGGTGTATCAAAGGCGAACGTTACCGGATTGGCGGATCGTATGATACGCTCCCGGCTTCTCGAACGCCTGCGTTCGGATGAGGACCGCCGGGTGGTCTTCGTGAGACTCTCTCCCAAAGGACAGCGTATCGCCCAGCGTCTCTTAAATGCCCAGCGCAAGGATTGGAAACGTATCATGGAGAAGCTGCCACCTCGTAACCTTGAGATCTTCATGAACTCCCTCGATCAACTCGCCCATGCCCTGGCAGAGAGAACTCGTGAAGCCCCTCTGCCCGATGAAAAAGACTAATTTACCCTTCCCCTTCCCAATCAACGCCTCAGGCAAACCCCTTCACAAGGAGAAGGTTTTGGAACCAGGCCTCCGGGCAAGGGTCCTCGTGGTTCTCGCCATGAGTGCGGTCCCGGCCTTCGCCTACCTTGATCGGACAGAACCACCATTGATACTTGCCCACCGCGCAGGAGCGTTTGTTGTGCCTGAGAACACGATTGAGGGATGGGCCGAGTCAAGGATTCGCTACCAGCCCGACGTCTGGGAACTGGATGTGCATCTCACCGAAGACGACAGTCTGGTGGTGATCCACGACGAGGAGATTGACCGCACAACCAACGGCACGGGTCTCGTCAGAGAGATGGCCTTTGTCCAGATCCGCTCCCTGGATGCGGGGTTCTGGTTCACCCCCGACTCAGGGGGAACCTACCCCTGGCGCGGGAAAGGGCTGCGTATACCGACACTTGGCCAGGTCTTTGATTCTTTTCCAAGGGACTTCTTCAACATCGAGATCAAGGATTCCCTTACATACGCGGCGGCTCGCCTTGTAGGAATCATCCGCGAAAAAAGGATGCAGAATCAGGTGGTTGTGGTCTCGGAATATACCGAGGTTTTGGAATGCTTCAGGGAATTTGATCCATCTGTGGCCACCGCCGCCACGCCGGACGAGATCCGCAAGTTCGTCATCTGGGGAAAGCTGGGACTTGGATTCCTGGCCAGGACCCCGATGGACGCGGTCCAGGTGCCCGAATACTCAGGCTCCATACACGTGGTTACGCCGGGTTTCGTTAAGCGCTGTCACCGTAAAGGAATCCAGGTGCACGTCTGGACCGTCAACGACGCTGAGTCCATTAAACGTTTGCTTGAAATGGGCGCAGACGGCGTCATCACCGACCGCCCCGATGTTGCAGACAGGGTCGCAAAAACCATGGGGTTCCGCGAGTTCCCCCGTAACACACCGTAACACCCCCGTACACCTTCGGGGCAGAGCCTGCCCCTTGAAGTATTTTATACTTCATAGGGTATTCTCATTATTACTTGGAGCTAATGCTCCAGAACATCTAAGAATATAACACCCGTAACACCCGTAACACCCGTAACACATCCACCCCTTGACATAAGCCCGTAAAGCGTTATCTTTAGGATGTAGTGAGAAAACTGCTGCCGATTCTTATAGTTCTTGCAAGCGTGCTGGGGGGGTGCGGGCGCAGGGTAAGCGTTACTGGGGCGCTAACCCACAGTGAGACCGGGCGGCCCATTGCCGGAGCGTGGGTTTATGATCCAACCCTTGACACGCTCGCGATAGACTCCCTTGCAACGCCCGATATTGAACCGCTTGATGGCATACACCCGAATAAACAGATAGTCACCACGGACAGCGCGGGCCGCTATTTGTTGGAGAACATCTCGGCGCGCAGGCACTTCATCTACTTTGCCGCCAAGGACTTTGAGTGGATCAAGGTGGACTTCAAAGCAAAGGGACGCGACTCAATATTCGAGCTAAACGTCAAGCTCGAGCCCGAACCCATCGAGGTGATCTACTAGAGCTATTACCCCTTACGTTACATTGTCATCGAAGAAATGGGCTGAACTCTCAATTATTCCCTTACCCTTACGCCAGTCGTTTTTTGCTACGCTCAACAAACCACGTTTGACCTGTCTACAGATATCGATTATATCTTCGTCTAGGCAGAACGATTTTACATTCTCTCCGTGTTTTTTCACAATCTCATCGATTTGAAGGTTAAGCTTTTCAACCGTTCCAAGCCTTAAAATTATTTCCCCGTCACGCTTAACGAAGCTGTAAAAATCATGGTAGATTTCTCTCAGCAGAAGAAGTGGAAACATTACGAAGATTTCTCGTTTCCTATCGGGACTCTCAATACGAGAAACAAGAGAAAGTATCTTTTCTACAGCTCGCAGTATGCGGCGGGGATTGCCCATCGCTTTAGGTCCATACCCCTTGGATCTATCCCACCATCTACCTATAGCTTTCTCAAAATCCTTATCTGCCTCTATTCCAACCAACTCTTTATATTTCTTCGTCACAAATCCCTGGAAATGTTCGTGAGTAGGAAGAGGAATCCTATACATCCTATCAATTAGTTTCTCCAGATACCAATGTCCATTGATATTAACATCCTTACCAAAACGTGCCGTGATAGCATCGGCAACGACTTCTTTATCTAACGCGACGATAAAAATAACTCTTTCGCTGTCAAAGAATAACCTAAGTTTCTCTAAAAACTCGAGTGCCTTATCTGGCAAACAACGATCGAGGTCATCTACAGGTACAACAATTTTGGTATTCTTCGATTTACCCTCTAAACCTTTCTCCACCAACTCGTCGAATTGTTCGTGAAGTTCCTTCTCAGCAGCTTTCCAGATATTATAAATTTCGTCAGGTTTAGAATGCACGTTGACCCCAGGAAGCCCTATTGACACCCACGATGCAAACTTGAATAATGTATCTCTTACCTTACCGAGCAATTCCTTGGCGCTTTCCTTTTGGGACAACCTTAAATGTTCAGTAATAGTCTCAACCATGGCCGTTGCAAGATCAACCCTCCCAGAAAACCTCCAAAGCTCCATTCTATCAACGACTTCTAACGTTGGATATCTTTTTGCCCTTTGCTTTATACACTCAACAAGGAAACTCGACTTCCCTATCCCCCACTCGCCTGTAAGGCCAATCACGTATGGCGGATCGGTGGCCCTTAACTCTTCTACAAATTGCGGGACAAGTTTATCAAAACCCAGCAAGTCGTTTTTGATGTCGTCAATCGGCTCGCGCCGCTTGAAGCGGATAGTTGGTTTAGGTTCTTCGGCTTTGGTCATCGCTCCTCCTTTGCGTTAATATACAAAAAGCCTGCCCTTTGTCAACCGTTACCACCCTTGACTACCTACAATCTCACGGTATCCTTCCCCATGCCCATCTCGCCCTACGAGTTCATCCGATATAAACGTCTAGGCAAATCGGCTGATCCCAAGGATATAAAGGAGTTCATTCAAGGTTATCTGGATGCTAGCGTCGCCGACTACCAGATGTCCGCTTGGCTGATGGCGGTGTGCTTTAACGGACTATCGGATGCCGAGCTTTTTGCCTACACTGAAGCACTTATAGAGTCTGGCGAGCGGTTTGATCTCTCGGAAATCCCTGGCTGCAAGGTGGACAAGCACTCCACCGGCGGGGTGGGGGACAAGGTGTCACTGGTGCTCGCTCCGCTGGTAGCTTCTTGCGGGGTTGCGGTGCCCATGGTCTCGGGCAGAGGGTTAGGCCACACCGGAGGGACGTTGGACAAGCTGGCCTCCATCCCTGGATTCTGCACGGACTTGAGCGTGGATGAGTTCAAGCGCTATCTTTCCAAGATCGGGGTGGCGATGATGGGCCAGAGTGTTGATTTATGTCCGGCGGACGGAAGAATTTACGCTTTGCGTGACGTCACCGCCACGGTTGATTCGATTCCGCTGATCGCGGCGTCTATATCGTCAAAGAAGATCGCCGAGGGGGCCCAGGGTCTAGTTTTGGACGCGAAGGTAGGCTCGGGCGCGTTCATGAAGGATGAAAGCAAAGCCGAGGAGCTGGCCAAGACGATCGTGTGTGTTACGGGGAGGTTCGGGGTACGTACCACCGCTCTCTTGACCGACATGAGCCAGCCGCTGGGCAGGGCCGTTGGCAACGCCCTGGAAGTAGCCGAGGCTATCGATTGTCTTAAAGGCCAAGGGCCGGATGATCTGAGAAAGATAGTGCTTGAACTCGCTGCCGAGATGCTGCTACTGGCCGGGCGCAAGGATCACGAGCAGGCCAGAAAGGAGGCAGAGGATGCCCTGGAGCGAGGCAGGGCGCTTGAGAAGTTTCAGGAGATGGTCAAGATGCAAGGAGGTGATCCGGGGATAGTAGATGATCTATCTCTCCTGCCTCATGCAGCTCATGATATTCCGGTCCTAGCCGAGAGTAACGGGGTTGTGCAGTCTGTAGATACCTATAGGGTCGGTATGCTTGCGGTCGATCTGGGTGCGGGAAGAAGACACAAGGAGGATTTAATCGATCCGGCGGTGGGGTTTACGATACTCAAAAAGATCGGTGATGAGGTCAAGCAGAGCGAGGTGCTGGCGACCGTTCACGCAAGTAACGCATCAAAAGGGGTTAGAGTCGGCAACGAACTGGTAAACTGTTTTAAGATAGGCGATGGAAGCCCAAACGTGCCCCAACTTATAACCAAGAGGATCACATAGATTCAACGATGAACTAACTCGTCTAAGGGACGTAAAAAGGAGACTTAATTGGACTGCAAGCGTTTGACTTCCCCCTCCCTGCGCGTAGAATTAGGGTTATGGACGATAGCCGAATGCAACCAGTATACATAGAGGACGAGGTTCGCCAATCCTACCTCGACTACGCGATGAGCGTGATAGTGGGCCGGGCTTTGCCCGACATACGCGACGGCCTAAAGCCGGTTCAGCGCCGCATCCTTTACGCGATGAAGGAGCTGGGCCTTGATCCTAACAAAGCCTATCGCAAGTGTGCTACAGTGGTGGGTGAGGTTCTGGGTAAGTATCACCCTCACGGCGACCTGGCGGTCTACGACGCACTCGCGCGCATGGCCCAGGATTTCAGCCTGCGCTATCTGCTGGTGGACGGCCAGGGCAACTTCGGTTCCATAGACGGCGATCCGCCCGCGGCCTACCGTTACACCGAGGCCAAGCTGCAAAGACTGAGCCTTTCACTACTGGAGGACCTGGATAAGGAGACCGTTGATTTCGCGCCCAACTTTGACGGTTCGCGCCAGGAGCCGGAGGTTCTGCCTGCCGCCTTCCCCAACCTTCTGGTGAACGGTGCGGCCGGGATCGCTGTGGGCATGGCTACCTCCATCCCCCCTCACAACTTCTCAGAGATCACCGACGCCCTTGCAGCCATGATCGGCGAGCCAGGGGTCTCGGATGAGAAGCTCTGTGAGATTGTTCAGGGGCCTGACTTCCCCACCGGCGGTCTGATCCTGGGGCGCGAGGGGATAACCCAGGCCTACAAGACCGGACGTGGAAAGGTAACCGTACGCGGAAGGGCGCGATTCGAGGAGCCAAAACCCGGACGCCAGGCTATCGTCATAACCGAGATACCATACCAGCTCAACAAGTCCCAGCTCATCGAGCGCATCGTTAATCTGGCACGTTCAAAGAAGCTTTCAGACATCTCCGACCTGCGGGACGAATCAGACCGGGAGGGCATCCGCATCGTTATCGAACTCAAGCGAGGCGCCAACCGCGAGGTGGTGCTCAACAGGCTCTATCAGCACACGCCGCTGCAGTCCACCTATTCCATGATACTTTTGACCATCTCCAACCTGACGCCCAGGATATATCCCTTAAAGAAGATACTGGAAGAGTTCCTTGAGTTCCGCTACCAGAGCGTGCGGCGCCGCACCTCCTTTGAGCTTAGAAAAGCCGAGGAAAGGGCTCACATACTGGAAGGGCTGAAGATCGCATTGGACAACATCGATGAGGTCGTAGGGATCATCAAGAAGTCAAAAGATACCAAGATCGCCAAGGAAAGGCTGATGGAGCGCTTCAAGCTCTCCGATGTTCAGTCGCAGGCGATACTTGACATGCGGCTGGCGCGGCTGACAGGTCTTGAGCGGGGAAAGATCGAGGCTGAGTACCGGGAGCTGATCAAGGAGATAGAGCGCTTGAAATCGATCCTTGCATCGCGTACCGGGGTGATGGCGGTGATTACCGAGGAGTTAAAGGAGCTCAAGAAGCGCTTTGGCGATGAGCGCCGCACCGAGATCAGAGCCGAGAAGCCTGAGGAGATCACCCTTGAGGACCTTATCAGTGAGGAAGACGTAACCATCACCCTTACCCTGCGAGGCTACATCAAGCGCACGCCGGTATCCGGCTACCGCAAACAGGGCCGGGGCGGAACCGGACGGGGGACAATAGACCTGGGCAAGCAGGATATGGTCACGACTCTTTTAACCGGCTCGACCCACGACTCCATACTCTTCTTCTCCAACCTGGGACGCGCATATCTGCTTAAAGCTTATGAGGTTCCGGAGGGTTCGCTGACTGCCAAGGGAAGGCCGATATACCAGCTGTTTAACCTCTCCGAGGGCGAGCGCATAACCCAGCTCTTGCGGGTCAAGGAGTTCACCGAAAACGCCCATGTGGTGGTTGTAACCGAGAGAGGCGTTATAAAGCGTACCCCGCTCAAGCTTTTGGAGAACACCCGGCGCTCAGGTGTGATCGCCATCACCCTCAAGGAGGGAGACAGACTGCAGGATGTCCTTCTTGTGGAGGATGGAACCGATATCTGCCTGTTCTCAGCCGAAGGCCAAGGCATCCGATTCTCGACCGATGAGGTTCGTCCCATGGGCCGGGCCGCCGCAGGAGTGCGAGGAATTAAGCTGGCAGAGGAGGACAAGCTGGTCGCTGCGGTACTGGTGCGCAAAGATGTCTCGCTCCTCTTCGTCACCCGGAACGGCTACGGCAAGCGTATGAAGTTTGAAGAAATCCGACCTATCCACAGAGGAGGCAAGGGAGTTCGTGCCATCGCAGTAAACGAGAAATCGGGACTGCTGGTGGGCGTAAAGGTCATCAGTGAAGCCGGACACGCCATCATCGTAACCAAACACGGCACCGGTATCCGCATCGCCGCCAAGCAGGTGAAGCCCCTGAAGCGAGCAAGTCTGGGGGTTCGCCTCATCTCACTGCGCGCGGAGGATGAGGTGGCCGAAGTGGCGATCGTTCCAGAAGACGAGGAGTAGACATCAACCCATCGGAAACTAAAACCACGAGCAGAGGAGATGAACAAAGCACCTGAAAGAATCCCGTGGGATCACTATTTCATGAAGATAGCTCAGCTAGTGGCCGAGCGCTCCACCTGCGTCCGCCGCAAGGTGGGTGCGGTGATCGTTCGGGACAAACACATCCTTACCACCGGCTACAACGGCGCACCCAAGGAACTTCCGCACTGCACCCAGATCGGCTGTCTGCGGGAGGAGCTGGGAATCCCCTCGGGTGAGCGGGTGGAGATATGCCGCGGCATCCACGCCGAACAGAACGCCCTGGTGCAGGCCTCGCGGTTCGGTATCTCACTAGAGGGCGGCACGCTCTACTCGAGCACCCAGCCATGCGTTACCTGCGCCAAACTTTTGATCAACGCAGGTATAGTGAAGATACTCTACCTTGAAGGCTACGCGGACAAGTTGGGTAAGGAGATGTTAAGTGAGGCGGGGGTGGAGCTCGAACAACTAAAGTTCGAGGAGTAGCCATGCCCAGGATAACCGCAGGCGAGTTCAAGGGACGCAACTTGCGTTATCCCGAAGGCGCGAGGTTCAGACCTACCATGGACAAGGTAAAGGAGGCGCTGTTTTCTATAGTTGCCGAAGAGATTATCGACGCACGTGTGCTCGATCTTTATGCGGCAGCTGGGGGACTGGGATTGGAGGCGCTCTCACGTGGGGCAAGACAGGCGGTGTTCGTGGAGCAGAACCCCCAGGCGTGCAGGCATCTTGAGGCAAATATCCGAGCCCTTAAGGTGTCTGACCGCACCATAGTGGTTCGGCAGGACGTTCGCGTCTACCTCAAGCAATCGAAGTTCTTCGCCACCCATATCTTCTGCGACCCACCCTATTATTACAGCCTGGCCAAAGAGACCCTCGAGCTTCTTGCAAAGAACCCGGGTGTGACCACCGAAACCTTAATCATCCTCGAACACGCCTCAGATGAGGAGATAGCCATACCAAAGGGCCTTGAACTGAGAGAAACAAGGGAATACGGGGAGACCAAGTTGAGCTTCATCGGCAAGAAAGAAAGGAGGGTAAAGTGAGGATTGCGATCTATCCAGGCACCTTTGATCCCATAACCTACGGACATCTTGATGTTATCAAGCGCGCGCTCTCTTTATGCGATAAGCTCGTGGTGGCAGTGGCCGATCGCAGGGAGAAGGCCCCGCTCTTTTCGGCAGAAGAACGCGCCGAGCTGATACGAGAGGTGCTTGCCGACGAGCCTAGGGTGGAGACAGAGGCGTTCTCCGGCCTTCTTACCGAGTTCGCCAAATCCAAGAATGCAAACTTCCTGATCCGCGGGCTTCGAGCAGTATCCGATTTCGACTACGAGCTGCAGATGGCATTAACCAACCGCAACCTCGCCCCTGAGATAGAGACCATCTTCCTCATGCCTGCCGAGAACTACATCTTCATCTCCTCATCGCTTGCAAAGGAGATCGCCCGTCTTGGCGGAGACGTTTCCGAGCTTGTGCCGCCGGCGGTCGAGAAGGCCTTACACGAGTGCTTCGCGGGCAACGACTGAGCCGTTTTGCCATTGGAGGAAAGGGTTATTTAAGAAGTAGGGGCAAGGCATACCCTATGAGACGCCAAGCATCTCAAGGGGCACGCTGTGCCGTGTCCCTACAAATTCTGACTAGAGAGATATTTCCCGGGGTCCCCGAACGGATGCGCCTGTACCCCCGTCGGGTGAAGCAGCCGTTTGGGGTGTATAATCCCCTCCCCCTTGATCCCCCTTACCCGACTGGGGCACTTACGCCACCAGGGAGGGGGAAACGATTTATCAGAGGGTTCTCCTCTCTCTTTGGGAGACGTAAGTGCCACCGTCTGGCAGAAGTTAGAGGTGAGGGTGTCATTGCGAGGGAGACGGAGTCACCCGAAGCAATCTCATAATATTCATTTGGAGTGCAACAACCGCGTTGTTGCGTTGTTGTTTCAGCATGACAGAATAACAGGGTTGCTCCATAATTCTGACTTGACATACGCCGTATCCATCTTATCATAGAAGTATGGCTGAAGCTTTAGAGCGTATATCGGCTCCTTTGGGAGTGCTTATACAGAACGGTATGTTCACGCCGTCGCAGATAGTCAGAGAGCTTGACCGCTACATCATCGGTCAGGATGCGGCCAAGCGCGCGGTGGCCATAGCGCTCAGAAACCGCTGGCGCCGACAAAGGGTCTCCGGACCCTTACGTGACGAGATATATCCCAACAACATCATGATGATCGGCCCAACCGGCGTGGGCAAGACCGAGATCGCCCGACGTCTGGCCCAGCTGGCAGAGGCACCGTTCGTCAAGGTCGAGGCCTCCAAGTTCACCGAGGTCGGATACGTGGGCCGGGACGTTGAGTCCATGATACGCGAGCTTGTCGAGATCGCGGTCAAGATGGTCAGGGAAGAACAGACCCTAAAGGTCCAGGCCAAGGCTGAAGAGCACGCACGGGAGAGGGTGGTCGACCTCCTCTTACCCAGCATGCCACAACCCAGGGAGGGCGAACCGGACACTCGCGCCGAGACCCGTGCCAAGCTCAGAAAGATGCTTGATTCAGGCAGGCTGGATGAACGCACGGTGGAGATCAACACCTCACGTGAGCCCGCAGGACTCTTCGACCTCTTCCGCATGAGCGGCATGGACGAGGTCAATGTCGAGCTTCAGGATATGCTTCAAAACGCCCTGCCGCGCAAGCAAAAAACGCGCCGCGCAACCGTAAAGGAGGCCCTAAGGATACTTATCCAGGAGGAGGCGGCCAAGCTTGTAGATATGGAAGAGGTAACCCGGCTGGCCAAGCAGCGTGCCGAGAACTCGGGGATCGTCTTTATAGACGAGATAGACAAGATCGCGGTGGGCGAGGGCACGCGGGGGCATGCAGGACCGGACGTATCGCGCGAGGGCGTGCAGCGAGACCTTTTGCCCATCATAGAAGGATCAAACGTATCCACAAAGTACGGGCTGGTTCGCACCGATCATATCCTTTTTATCGGTGCGGGTGCTTTCCACAAGACCAAGCCCTCGGATCTGATCCCCGAGCTTCAGGGCCGCATGCCCATAAGGGTGGAGCTTGACTCCTTGACCAAGGAGGATTTCGAGCGCATTCTGACCGAGCCTGAGACAGCGCTCGTAAAGCAGTACCAGGCTCTGGTCGAGACCGAGAACACAAAGCTTAGCTTCACCAAGGATGGCATCGTGGCCGTGGCGGAGATCGCGGCACTGGTTAACGAGCGTTCTGAGAACATAGGCGCGCGCCGGCTGCACACGGTGATGACTACCTTATTGGAGGATTATCTCTACAACCTGCCGGAGTCGGGCGAGCGGGCGATTAAGATCACTGGCAAGGCCGTTCGCGCCAAGCTAGACGCCATCGTCGCCGACGAGGACCTGAGCCAGTACATTCTGTAAAAACTTGATTACAACGGCCTTGACAAAATCCAACTTCTAGTTATACTGTAATTATATTCCAACTTGGAGGCGATCATGGCTGGAAGTAACGTTACACATCTACTCACGATAAAGCTTGACGGCCCCAAGATCAAGCCGGGGCGTATCCCATTAAGTGATCTAGTGGCTTTAGGCGATAGGCTGATGAAAGCCATTGAACGCTCCGCAATGATATTAGGAGGAAAAGCGGTTAGTCTAAAGCGTGGCCGCAGAGCCAAGAAATTAAGGGAACCCTGTGCTCTTGACTTGGTAAGTATAGGCAGAGGAAGTGTTACTCTGGGATTCGAACGTACAACGAAGTTACCCGAGTTTGACGAAACAGATCCGGGATTGCAGGTAATAGAGAAAAGTATACAGGGACTAAACAAAGTCGTAAGTGACGTTGAAAAACCACTACCTCCTGGCTTTGACGAAGGGGTTTTGCTGGCGTGGCGAGATGTAGGGAAGCCTCTCCTCAGTAAACGCATAACCAAGATGGAATTCACCCTCAACCACCAGAGGACGCCTTTAACCGTAACTTACAACAAAACCGGCTTCAATAGGATACAAAAACGTATTCGGAAACCCGTAACAAACCAAAGAACAATAGAAGGCCGTCTATTGATGGCTGATTTCAAAGAAGAAGGTCCACGAATCAGAGTGCATCCCTCAATAGGTAAACCCGTAATCTGCTACTTTAAGGATTCGCTACGTGAGGAGGTGTATGAAAACATTCTGCACTTCGTAGAGGTAACGGGTGAAGCAAATATTAATCCTCAAACAGGGGAAATTATTAGCATCAAGATTTCAGATGTAAATCGCCTAGAAAGCAAAGAAGACGAACTCACAGACAAACTACCCTCCGGTTCACCCTTACAGGAAGGCTTTTGGTCAGAACTTTCTTTAGAGGAACTTGCTGAAGCGCAAGGCGTGAAGCGCTTAACTAATATCGAAGAAATCCTCGGTAAGTGGCCAGGGGATGAAAACGAGGGGGATATAGCGGAAGAAATCCGTAAATGGCGAGCCGAAGATCTCCACGAGGTTCGTTAGGTGGAACACGTTCTGATCGACACCAACGTACTCTCTTACATCTTTAAAAATGATACCAGAAGTTCTTCCTATTTGCCATACCTTTCATCCGACAAACTCCTCGCTGTTTCTTTCCAGACTGTAGCTGAGCTATACCTTTGGGCAGAAAAGCAATCTTGGTCGAACCCCAAAATCAATGAACTGCAAAACCTGCTCCAGAAATTCATCATTGTCCTTTATGATAACAAACTAGCACATATTTGGGCCGGAATTGTCGCTACACGAGAAAGAATCGGCACGCCTATTTCTTGCGCTGATGCATGGGTAGCTTCCTGCGCTTTACGACACTCCGCAACGCTCATTACACATAACAGAAAAGATTTCGAAAATATTCCTAAACTTAAGGTTATTTCCCACTAAAATCCGATCAACTGTTATTGGCTTTGTAGAAACTTACCCGCCGGCGAGGGCTTCGAGTTTGGCCTGGGCGCGGGCAAGGTTCTTGCGCGCGTTGGCGTGGCCCGGGTCTATCTCAAGAACCCGCTGCCAGTAGGAGATAGCAAGCTCGTAGTTGTTCTCGGAGTATGATTCAACCCCTAAAAGGTAGAGCTTCTGCACGTCGGCAGCCTTCTTTGCCGCCTTCTCGATCTCGGCCAGGTTCTGCTGCACCTCTATGTTTGCAGGATCAAGCTGCAGCGCGGCCCTTAGCTCCTTCTCCGAACGCGCCGGGTCCTGGGTTTCCTTGGCGCGCGCCAGGCGTCGCTGCACGTCCTCTGAGAGCCTGCGGTCTATCTCGCCCAGCTTCTGCAAAAGCTCGGCGTTCTGGGGAGCAAGCCTTAAAAGCCCACGTACCTTAGACTTTGCCTCGGAGTAGCGGCTGCGACCCAGCAGTGCGCCAACCTCCTTGATCTCGGCTGATATATAGCGGTCGATCTCCTCCTTGGTCTTGCGCATGTAGTCGCGAGCCACCTCGTTGTCGCGATCGTAGTCAAGCACCTTCTCGAAGGAACGCATGGCGGTAAGGTAGTCCTGTGTGGCAAGTGCCTCGATGCCTTTCCGCAGGTCGTCCTGTATCACGACAGGGGCCGAGGCGATAAGCTCTTTGGTAACACCCTCTTCTGCATCCTCTTGATAGAACAGGGCAAGGCTGTGGGTTGAATCCTGGGCCAGTATCTGCTCGGCCAGCACCACCAGCGCCACGTAGTTCTTGCTCACGTAGGCCTTTTTTGCCCCCTCAACCAAGGAGTTCAGCGCCATCTGTTCCTTCTCTGCATTAACCTTGGCAATCATCCCCTGCGCCTGGGTGTTCTCCGGCCACCAGATAAGTGCCAGATCCCAGCTCGCCAGCGCTTCGTCGTATCTGTCCATGTTGTAGGAGGTCATCCCCTGCTCATACAGGCTCTGGCTGGTGAGCTTCATCCGTTCAAGCGCCTCTTTCTCGGCCTCTTTGCGCGCCTCGGCAAGGAGCCGCTCTCGCTCCGCCTCGCTTGCACCGAAGTGAAAACCTATATCAAGCCCGTGAATGCCGCCTGCGCCGAAGTATGTATTGGGCAGGTAGGAGTAGTTGATCTCCAGGTTGGCAAGCTGCAGGCCGAAGCCGGTGGCCAGACCGTTGATGAGGTGGCCGGCGATCCGCTCGGAGGTATAGCCCATTCTGAGCGAGAGGACCCGCCAGAGGGAGTACTCCAAAGCGCCCGAGATCACCAGCCCGCGCGCACCGTACCCCGCGCCTGCCAGGAGCGCAAGCTTGTCTTCCAAAAGCCCGTAGCGTGCAGAACCGCAGACGTAAAGCGGCTGCAGGGCGCCGTTGCTTTCGACGGTGTCGCCCGAGAGGGTGTCGGAGCCTGCAAGATCGAACCTCATGCGGGGACCGAGATTCTGAACAACAAGCCCCAGGCTCAAATCCCCGAGTTCCTGATACGCTCCGAGGTCTACAGCCACCGATGCGGCCTGGAAATCGGGGCTATCTTCGAGGTAGGGATTTGTGCCAAGGGAGACGGTCTGCGCGCGAAGGGCCAATCCGGCACTGAAACTTCCAAATCGACGGGAAAAGGAGAGCGCAGGGGCAAAGGCGGAAGCATTCGTGTTGTCTAGATAATAGTCGGGATTGGCAGGGTCGGGACGCACCTCGATGCCCTGCACATTGGCTCCCTTGAACCCCACGCTGAAGGTTCCGAACCTCGCTGGGAAGACCCCGATCAGCCCCGCTGAATTCACAAACCCCATGTTCTGCATGCCCGCGATGACCACCGTCTGCTCGGCAAACGCCGAGGTAGCCGGGTTGTTATAAAGGCTCATGCGATCCGCGGGCACGGCCTGCATGACCTCTGCCAAGGCAAGACCTCGCGCGCCGAAGGAGACGTCAAGGATCGAAAGCCCGGGGGCCGAGGCCTCAGGAATGGACTGGGCAAGAACAGAGACTACCCCCAAACCCATCATCACCCCCAACATCAGAGAAAATCTCAACGAACTCTTGATAACACCCATCAGCGCACCACCACGAAGGGCTTTGTGACCACCACCACGTCGTCGGGTTTTTCACCATCCGGAGCAGCATCACGAATCGCCTGGAAAGTTGGGTTATCACGGGCATCAACGGTCAGGCGGAAGAAGTATACGTCCGCACCAAGATCTGATATGTCTATCTCCACGTAGTTGTGGTAGCCTGCGGAAACAAGATCGCCGCCTGCCTCCTCGTGATACAGGAGCCGCCTGGCGCGCGCGGTGAAGATCTCAAGCGTTACGCGCGCGTCGTAGCCCAGGTCGTAATAGACCCGACCCGTGCTCTGGTTGACCGCAGGCGAAGGCACAAAGAAGACCTGTTTGGGGTCAACAAGGATAGTGGTGTCGGGCCGGGCAAGCACCTCAAGGGTATCCTCAACCTTCGACTCAAGGACACCGCTTTGAGCATCGGCAATCACCCGATAACTTCCCTCAGGGAACTCGCCGGTTTTGGAGAAGCAAGCGTAAAGCGAGTCGTAATCTGCGGAATCGGTGGGAAAACAGTAGTCGGGATAGAACTCATCGCCAAGCTCTGCATGCTGCAGGTGAAGCTGGATGGAGTCTGCGAGGATGTTGGACTTGACTACTACCTGAAAGGTATCGCCTGCAAATATCTGATCCGGTGCGGAAAGGGTAAGGATGAGTATGTCAGGCAGGGTATCCGCCACCACGGTAAGGGTATCCACCACCGAGGTAGTATCCAGTTCCACATAGGCGTTGGCAATCACCCGGTAGCTCCCCTCCGGAAACCCGGCGGTGTTTGAGAAGCGGGCGTAAAGCGAGTCGTAGCCTGTTGAATCGGCAGGGAAGCGGTAGTCGGGATAGAACTCATCGCCAAGCTCAATATGCTGCAGGTGAAGTTGGATGGAGTCCGTGAGGATGTTGGCCGTAACCGCAACCTCAAGGGTATCTCCTGCAAATATCTGATCGGGTGCTGAAAGGGTGAGGATGAGTGTGTCAGGCAGGGTATCCGCCACCACGGTAAGGGTATCCACGGCGGCAGTAATATCCATCCCAAGGTAGGCCTGGGCTGTTGCTTGATAAAGGCCGATTTCAAGTTCTCCAGTGTTGAAAAACCATGCGGTAAGCGAGTCGTAGTTCACCGAGTCCTGAGGGGGATAGATGGAGTCTGGCCACGATACCTGCATGTCGGTAAGATGTTTTATGTGCACGGTTATGGAATCCACAAGCCTGTTGGCCCGCACCGAGATGTTGAAGGCGTCACCTTGTTGAACGGTATCGGGCAGCCAGAGGCTGAGCTGGACTTCAGGGGGCGGAAGGTCAACCTCGAACACATCGTAGAAAACACCTTCCGCCGAAGCCACGTAGACATGCGCCTTGGATTCTGCAACCCTGACCTCGCAGACCTGCGCCATGCCGGGCGCCGGATCGGGACGAACGTCCCAGTTCTCGCCGCCGTCGGTGGTAAAATAGACGGAGAACCCCTTCTTAATCTGCTTGTACACGTCGGCGGCTAGCAGGAACTCGGGCAGCGAGGGGTCGGTTGCGATCCGCTGAACGTTCACGCTCTCCAGACCGGTGACCTTGCTCCAGCTTTCCGCACCGTCGGTGCTTACGCATACCTGATTGTTATCCAGGAGCGTATAGAGACGGGTTCCCGCGACCTCAAACTGGATCGGCAGGCCGTTGGCAGGCAAACCAGCATCTGCGGTCTGTTTAAGACTACCCTTCACCTCCGGCTCGTCGGTGCGGAAGCTACCCAGAACGGTGGCAACGTAGAGCTTGCGATCCAGGGGAGAGTAAGTGAGATCGGCTACCGCTCTCCACTCAAGGTTCTCGGTGACGATGTAGTTATCCAACCCGTCGCTGCTGTAGCAGATGCGATACTGGGTCTGGCCACCCCACCTGCCTATGGCGACAAACCAGACCTCGTTTCCGTTCCCAGGATTAGAAACCACAAAGGGGACGATGCAGGGAGCACCCGTCTCGTCCGAAATTGTATACACGAGCCAACTTCTCCCTTCGTCTTTGGAGACCCCGATGCCGTTGAACAGCCCGGCATAAAAGATAGACCCTTCGTTGGTTTCTCCTGAGGCGAGATCGAAGGCCAGGGTTATATCGTTTGCGCCGGTTCTATCCCAACTCTCACCGGCGTTATCACTTATAAACCCGCCGCTGCCAAACGAAGAAACCATAAGCCTGGTTGGGGCATCCAGGTTGACCACGATGCCCGTAAACGTCTGTGCGGGTAATTCCTCTATCACAGCCCATCCGCTTCCGACTCGGCGGTAAAGCCCGTCGAACGTAGCGGCCATAACGCCTCCTTCCCAACCGGCGAGATCGGTAACAAAAAGCGAAACCAAACCGTTACTTGCCTCAGACCAGCTGGAGCCGTGGTCGTGAGAAAGTGCAATCCCCCCGAACGTGGCTGCGTAAAGATCACCTCCGGCTGCCGCAAGATCTTGGATCTGCACACCCACAAGTTCCATGTCCCCCTTCCAGTCGCCCGGCCCTATGTGGGGATTTAAGACATAGGTGACCCCGCTCGCAGTCCCTACGTGAAGATACAGGGCACCGATGCTGCCGGATGTCCACTCCAATGAAAGGATTCCACTTGGCACATAGCCGGGAAGCTCTTCCGTTCTCCAGGTGTCCAGCGGCCGCCGGATTCGAATCTGGCGGTAGTTGGAGACCGCAACGGCAAGAACCTTTTCATGGACCGCGAGAGCCGAGATCTTTGCCCCTGGGACATGCCAGTCAGGAAAAATCTGAAACGATGCCCCGTTATCCTCCGAGAGCCACAAGCCGTTGCTCTGGGTGGCGACGACAATGGTATCCCCAATACCGCAGATCCCCACGACATCGGCGTCGGTCGGGATGCCCTGAGCCTGAGACCAACCGGGCGCATCCTCTGCGTGCCACCAAAGACCCCCTTTCCTGGGGCACGACCAGAGCTTGCTCTCGATAAACGCAACCTCGTTCATCCAGTCCACTGTGAAGGGGATCGGCTCGTATCCGTCTATCCTCTGCCAGTCAAAGCCGCCCAGCTTGCGGTAGAAGCCCTCGTTAGTGTATATGTAGGGGTTGGCGCCGCCGTCCACGCAGACCGCCTCCCCCAGACCGCCGTAAGGGCCGTTACTGCTCCACACCTGCGTGATGGAAAGAAGAACCTTGAACCCTAAAAGAAGACCCGCCATACATTATCACTTTACGGAATATTATTAACTTGTCAATAGGGAATTCACCCCACGCCGTTGCTTCGCAACGCCGCGGGGACCCCGAACTTAATCCTCCTTTCGCCTTGCAGGCGAAAGATCGGAGGATCGGAATTCTACGGAATGAGAATTACCTTTTGGATAGCTGCCGGTCTATAGACCTCCCGAATAAAGTAGACTCCCGGCGTGTAACCTTCACCCCAAATAAGTGTACCTGAGGGGGCTGTACAGTGCATCTGATCCACTTTGCGGCCTGCAGCATCGAAAATCTCCGCACAGAAACCATCGGGACGATCGGAATACCGCAGCACTATCTTTTGACCGACAGGGGAGATTATCTGCCAGTTCACACGAGAATCAACGATCGGCTCTTCTTTAACTGCATCTATGAGTCCTTCGGAGTTGGTTTTCATAAGAAGCAGATCGCTGCCCGCACTAGCCCAGGTCTCGGTTGAACCGGTCAGGATGTAGCCGCCGTCTGATGTTTGCAGTACCCACCTTGCATCGTCTTCCTGGGGATTCTCGCCGTACAGACGGGTCCATAAGGTGTCGCCTTCCGAATCGGTCTTTAGAAGCCATGCGTCGCCGTTTTCGAAAGAATAACCTGACCACTCCCATGAGTAGGCCCCTGCCACTATATAGCAACCATCTGAGGTCTCTTGCACACAATATCCAAAATCGTAATGATCCTCTCTCATATCTCCATAGGTCTTTTCCCATACGAGGCTTCCATCTTCGTCCAATTTTACTAAAACTAGGTCTCCATCATTGGTTTGACCTGCGGAGACGTAGGCATTATCCGTAGTCTGCTGTATGCAGTTCATAGAAGAACCAGCTCGGTAAGTCCACACGGTATCTCCTGCAGAGTCGGTCTTCATTATCGCGATGGCCTTAGAGGTAGCCTGAGAGTACAGGGCGTAGCAAGCGATGATGTAGCCTCCGTCACTGGTCTGGCTTACGTGGTTGCCGAAGTCGGTCCTGTCTTCGCCGTAGGTCCTGGTCCACATTGTATCACCGTGGGGGTCGGTCTTCAAGAGCCACATATCCCCGGACATATAGTAGTTGGGACCATCCCGGTGACCGGTAATTATGTAGCCGCCATCTTCGGTCTGCTGTACCCAGTAAGCGGCATCGTATTGCGGTCCGCCGTATGTCTTTGTCCATAGGGTGTCGCCTGCTTCGTCCGTTTTTAGGAGCCAAATATCTCGGATTCCTGCACCAAAAGATTCAGTGTAGCCGGCAAGAATATAACCACCGTCAACTGTCTGCTGACCACAGTAGCAGTATTCAGGAGCTTGTCCGCCGTAGGTTTTTGTCCATAAGGTATCGCCCTGGGCATCGGTTTTGAGGAGCCATATGTCGCTCGAACCGGCACCTGAGACGATGTTTCCAAAGACAACGAAGCCGCCGTCCGAAGTCCCCTGGATTACATACCCGGATTCGTCGTCTTCTCCGCCGTAGGTTTTTATCCAGCCCGCTTGAAGGGATAAAGCGGTAAAGGTTGTCGCTAAGACAACCAGTAATACAAGGTTTTTCATACCTGCCTCCAACATTTTGATTTTATTATCAAGAATATACGCAGGTGGGTTGAGTTGTCAAGCATACATGCTCCTTTTGACCAAAGGTCAAAGGATCGCAGGAAGAGAGGATCTCTAAGCTTATCCTGCTGGTCCTCGGTAAGGTTAAGCTCCTTAACGGCCCGAGGCGATAGGAGCCTGCCAAGACCTCCCATGTGCATTCCACCGCGCTGGCCGCGCGGCGACCCGAAAAGCCCCACGAGGATTAAAGGTAGTGCTGCTGCTATCCTAAACATTTCATTCCTCCTTTCAAAAGATTCATTCGTAACCGTTGGACACGCCAACCTCAAAAAGGTTTAATCGGCCTTGACAGCTTCCCAGCACCGCCTATGCTTAACGAATGGCGATGCTTCTACTTGCTTTTTTAGGGGTGATGGATACGTTAGAATTACCAGAACCTGCCTCGGCTATCTTTGCCACAACCGATGGTAAGCTTGGGTATCTTTCAAGAACCGGTGAGGAGATATTAATCAAAGAAGAAAAGGGGTGGAAGAAGTTTCCCCTGCCCGAGCGTTTTCTCCTGGTGCAGAGGATTCTTGTAAAAGGCTCTTTATGTTACATCCTTGCAGAGCGCACCCTGAGGCTTTTTGATCTGCGCACCTCGCGCAAAGCAGTGATCGCCGAGGACGTTGACGATGCTGCCATCAATCGCTACGGCGAGTTATGGGTGCTTTCTGCGTTCAATCTACGGCGGCTGTCGCCTTTGGGAAGGGAACTTGAGATTCGCAAGCTCAAGACCCTACCTGCCTCAATCTCTTAGTCATTCCGAGCAAGCCAAAAGCTTGTAAGGTTCCGAAGGGCGACGTATACGGAGCAATCTCATATGTAGTACAATCCGAGGATTCATCCCCCAACTGGTTATCACCCTCTTATCCGGATCGAGTGCGATCAAAGATATATGGGATCACCGCGCGGTCCTCGACCGCTCGCGATGACAAGGTGGGGGATGTAGAACAGGCTGGAGAGCCTGTTCTTTAATATTTGCGCGCACCCGGTGTTAAGGCACAGGTTGGTGACCTCCTTCGCAGCCGAGGGCATCTCTGCCGATGACCTGGAGACCGGCTGCTTGCCGAGAAGTAACCTGACCTCATAAGTTACTTGAGAATAATCGCTTTCTTGACTTCGTGTATACCCTTATCAAACGTTACCTTCGCAAAATAAAGGCCTGTCTTTACGTTTGAGCTTTTCCCCCACTCGATGGTGCCCGAATTCCCGGATTTCTTAAACTCGACAACCTTCTTGCCTGACAGATCAAAAATCTTACACACAAAATACCCATGCCAATCCTTATAGGTAATTCGTACGTAATCGCCCCGAGATTCGATCTCCCACAATGAACCGAAATCCAACTTTATCTGTTTGGGTTTGATTAACTCTCCCTTCTCCAGCCGGTCCCTTAAAGAAATGTCGCCGAGACCATGAACGTATGGTAAAACAGTATAATCTTCTCTCTTAAAGCTGTGACTTTTACCCCAGATTATTTTACCGTCGGTTCTTTCTGTCTCTTTCATGTGTAAAGGAACGTTAGAGTGAGAATTAAATATCTTGATCCCCATGTGTTTGTTGCGAGGCCAGTTTTGATATTCTATGATCACGTGCAGGTCGCCGAACTGGTCCCTTTTGAATTCTGCCTTCAGGGAAAGAGGTTTTTTAGCAAGCAGTTCAAATCGCTCACGGATAGCGAAAGGGTCAATATCTACTTCAAACCAGTATTCACCGGGATCGGCACGCGAGCCCCAGGTAAAGGTGCCCTTGCCCGGTGGAATATTTACGTCATACACCTTGGTTTTCTTGTAGTCGGTGATTCTGCCTGTGATCCGCTCGGAAGTTTTGTAGTTAAACTTCAGCTCTTTAACCGGCTTGTCTGGAAAAGGGATATCAAGAGCGAGCTTGCCTTTCTGCCTCGTAGTAGGAACCGTATCACCTGACCATGGGAAGAACCGATTGTTGTAGCTCTTATTTGGTACCCTTGCGTATCTTGCCACGTGTTGATGGGCAAATGCCCCACCTACAGATATACCTGTGGCTTCTTCAGGGTTATTGAACACTATGCCGTTAATAGCCAGTAATGCAAGCTCCATTAGTTCGTGCCATATCGCTTTCCTCAACTCTATCCGATGATTTTTCCTTATTTTTAGATCGGGATTGTGGATGTCAAACTGAGGGGCAAATCCAATTTTTACTGAACCTAGGGGCGCTCCGGTCGGACTCCAGAGAGTGCTGTATGTCCCACCATCTCTGCTATTCACATTGTAATCAATATCTCCATTAGATAATGCTAAACTGAAATTGCCATTTACGTGGCAGTCTACTTTTATGCCTAAGCGTTCCAACACCTTCTCCGCGTGTCCTGGGCTTGAGAGCCTGATGCTGCCGTCGCTCGACACCGCATCCGACACCCTGTCGTAATACCTCTTGCTTATTATCTTTATTTCCTTACCATGGGCTTTCAATTTGTAGCTGGTAGGCATCCCCATGCGTTTAGTCAACCACGCCTGCATCTTTAGATCGTTCGGCTGGAGGTCTGCCATAACTCCTCCTTTCCAAAAGGATAACCGGTTATCTACTAAAAGTGTTCTCTAGAGTGTCCCTCTATTCTTGACGAAGTCAATAGAAGCCTGACGAAAAGAACGGAAGTTAATCAGACCGTTTAGCGCAAATAATCTCACATTCTGGCAAGGCTCTTTGTAAACTCGCCATCCCCTCGGCGGTTACCTCGGTATAAGAAATGTTCAGCCTTCTTAAGGTAGTTAGCTTCTTAAGGTGCTCAACCCCGGCGTCCGTGATCTCATTGTTCGATAAATCCAGATCCCGGAGTTCTGTGAGGTTCTCAAGATGTTTGAGTCCCTCGTCGGTAACGCCTACAGCTCCCACATCAAGACGTCTGAGGTTGGTTATCGACCCGATACCCTCCAGATCCTCGGTGGTCAGCTTTACATCATAGTGATAGAAGTCAAGCTCCCGCAGATAGGGAAGCTGGGCAAGATGCCGCCAGCCTTCGGCTGTGGTGTGCGGTATGAATAAAGAACCGTATTGGTAGGGAAATTCTTCAATGAATCCCACGTAATCAAATCGGTCTGAATACTGTCCAGAACTACACGTAAAGATGGTTAGATTTTCAAACCAGAAACGAAAATCCTCGCGTGTGTGCGGCTGGAACTCCTCCAGCCTCAGACTCCTCAAGGAGCGTATCTTCGCCAGATGACGAAGCCCCCGGTCGGTTATCTTGATGCCATCCAGAGTCAAGGTGTGCAGATTCTTAAGATTAGCCAAGTGCTTCAGTTCATCGTCGTTTACGGTGAAGAATCTAAGCTTTAATTGCCTCAGGTTCCTCATCTTCCCTATACGTTCGAGGGTTCTGCCAGCCAAGGGGTACACATAGGCATCGAGTCCCTTAAGATTCTTAAGCCGCGCAAGCTTACGGGGATCAGGGCTCCGCATGTATACATAGAACACATAGAGGTCAATATTTTCAGAGATTTTTCTAAGATTACGGAGAGGCAAGGGGCGACGAGGCAAGTTTATATTGCTATAGGAAATCCCCACCGCAGCAACATTCGGATACTGCTTCAGACTGTCGATGTTTACAAGATAGTAATCCCCGATACAAACGATCTCTTCAGGGTTTGTAACTCCTAATTCTCCGTAAATATCGGTATCTAATCCAACCAACTTGCCTTGAAAGTAAGGCATGCCTTGCAGGTTAATTGTATCGGCTAAATTGTTTTTTTGTAATCTATAGTCGCCATAGTACCCGCAGTAGAAGTAAATCGTGGTATCCTGAGGATCACCCCTGACCAATAGATGATCATTAGTATAACTGTACATAATGGTATCTTCGCCTTGCCAGGGATATGGGATTATAGTGTGCTCCCCGTAAATAATTACCGCATCCTCGCCTTCTTCCCAGCCGGTAACGTCGATGATTTTTACATAAGGCTTTTCCATGTACGGCTCGTCCCTGATAAGCACCAGCTCGCGCGGCTGGGAGACATCTTGCCCTGCTGGAGCCGTGACCTCCACCTCCTCTCGGCAGGAAAGAACCCCCAGCGCCGCCGCAAGGATCAAAGCTGATTTAAGGACGCTCTTCATCGCTCCTCCTTTGTGTAAACTATTGTAGCGAACAAAAACCCGGTGTCAACCTATACTGACGAATGCAATAGAAACCTGAATATTAGAATGCAACTAACTACCGACGACCGGCCCAAACTACGTCGCAATCAGGCAAGGCTTCTTGCAGCCTTGCAGCTCCGTCCGCAGTCATTAATGTGTAAGAAATGTTAAGTTTTTTTAGGCTCGTTAATTTCATTAGCAAGGGAAGACTAGCATCAGTAATCTCAGTGCTGGTTAAATTGAGATCGCAGAGTTTTGTGAGATTCTCAAGATACTTAATCCCTACGTCGGTAATGTTCCCTCCAATCTGATCTAGACGTCTGAGGCTGGTGATTTGACCGATTCCACGCAGGTCCTCATCAGTTATAATCACACCATAGAGTTTAAGTTCTTCCAGAACGGAAAGCTCTGCAAAATTCTGCCAGCCTTCGGCGGTGGTGGGCTTTATAAACATTGAGCCGTACGCGTAAGGGAAAATCTCCAGGAATTCGATGATATCATCAAAGAAAATGTGAAGTTCAGTCCAAAGATCGAATTCATTATACGAGCCAAACACGTCGCACCAGTAAAGGAAATCGTCGAATCCATGACGTTGATAGTTATCCAAGGTCAGGCTTCTCAATGAAGGAATCTTTCCCAGATGACTTAATCCCCGATCGGTTATCTTGATACGGTCAAGGGTCAAGGTGTGCAGGTTCTTTAGCCTGGCTAGGTGCCTGAGCTTACGGTCGTTTGCACTGTAGTAACGGATATCAAGCTGTCTCAGGTTCCTCATCCTCCCGATGTGGCGAAGAACGTTGTTTGCCCAAGGTGGAATGTAACAGACCAGCCCCGCTAGATTCTTACGGCGTGAAAGCACACGAGACTTACAATTACACAAACCCGGAGTCGGGTGAGAATAATCAACGTACAAATCAAGGTTTTCTGGTATCTTTCTGAGATTTCTGCGATAATTGATGAGGTATACGTAACTGCTGAAATCAAAGATACAGCCGTAGTCGTTGCTGAATCCAACAGCGACAAGGTTTGGATACTGTTCAAGGCTGTCAGGAACCATGTAAAATCCTTCACCGACACAGACGATGTCTTCGGGATTCTCGATCTCCATCCTGTAGTATCTGTGGGTACTCAAACCTATCACTCGACCTTGCGCCCAGTAGTTATAAGGTGGTTCGTAGAATTCTATTGAGAGGGTATCTTTAGCTTTTCCTTTCTCCCACACATCGTAACGTTCGTAATCATTCGGACGGTATCCAAAAACAAAGAAAAAGGTCGTGTCCTGCGGTTTCGTTCTGACCCATAAGTAATCACCGTCATAAGCGTATATAATCGTGTCTTCACCTTGCCAGGGATATGGGATTATAGTGTGAGCCCCGTGAATAATAATCGCGTCTCTGCCCTCTTCCCACCAGGTGACGTCTACGGTTTGCACGTAATATTCATCCATGTGTGGATCTCTTCTGATAAGCACAAGCGTGCGCGGCTCGGGAGCATCTTGCACTGCTGAAGCCGCTACCTCCTTCTTGCAAGCCAGGACTCCCAGCGCCGCCACCAAGGTCAAAGCTGATTTGATCAATACCAGCTTAAGGACGCTCTTCATCGCTCCTCCTTTCCAAAAGGATAACCGGTTATCTACTAAAAGTTTCTCTAGAGTGTCCCTCTATCCTTGACGAAGTCAATAGAAGAGAGAAGAATTGAATGCCCAGAATCCGATTTATCTACCTAATATATCCATACGGCATCATGTGGATGGTAAGGCGGATTCCTTAATTCACCTACATACCCTGTCTCGCAGCCAGGCATTGTCTTGCCGAACTCCTCGTATCCATAAGAGGTTACTTTGGTTTCCCACAACCCCAGCTTCTGTAATTCGATAAGACCTTTAAGATGATCAAGTCCGGCATCGGTTATTTGATTACCTCCTAAATAAAGCTCTCTTAATCCCTCAAGTGTCCCTATATGTTTCAGCCCTTGGTCGGTAAGATTACAATAAGAAAGTTCTAGCTTTCTGAGGTTTGGCAGGCCCTTAAGATAAGTAAGATCGCTATCGGTGACAGAGGTGCCTTCCAGTGTAAGCACTCTGAGATTTTCTAAATTGGCGATGTATTCAAGCTCTGCGTCCCCTACCCCTTCCCCGCTCAATCCCAACTCCTTCAGGTTCTTGAGTCGCGCAATATTCCGTAAGTCGCTTCCAGCCGGGGCATTAAGAACCAGTTTCTCAAGATTCTCAAGGCCCCGGGGGAATCTTAATCCCCTATCCTCCAAATATGTCACTACCAGCCCCTTCAAGTTTGGTATCAAACTCAGCTTCCATAGCTCGAAATTGGTAATCCCGGAGTAATAAAAGTAGAGGTCAATATCTTCAGGTATTTCTTTAAAATCCCAAATCGAAATAATATGCGCAATCCACGGCATCATATGGCTAGTATAGGATATTCCTACCGCTCTTAAATTAGGCAGGTATTCGCGGAACCCCTCGACGTGACGCCCAAATTTCACCTCACAGGAAAGGATGCTGTCAGGATCGGCCCTTGGATGGCTTTCAAGCACAGACACATACTCTATCCCTACTACTTTTCCATTTACCTTAATGTAATCCCCTTCGAAGTCGTAAAAATAAACGATGGTATCCTCACCCTGCCAGAAATAAGGCATGATGTAAGGCGCGTGAGAGGCATGATAAACAAAAAGGATGACATCTTCCCCCACCTCCCAATCAGCCACGTCTATCTCTCGCACCACATCCCCCCACTCATCTTCAATAACCAGCCATCGCGGCTCAGGGTTGTCGTAAGCAACAGGGATCTCCTCCATCTCCTTCTTACAGAATGTGATCGATCCCGCAAGGACCGTGAGGTACAGGATCGTTATCTGTTTAAACACGTTCATCACTGCTCCTCCTTCTGTAAACTATTGTAGCAAGCGACGCCTCGTTGTCAACCCCCCTGGATTACAAGCATAAAGAGATATTGCAATCCGCATGTAGAGAGAGGGGGTGTGATGCGTGGGGTATGTGTGAAGGGCGGTGGCTAGCGGATCTCCACCAGCTGGTAGAGGCGAACGCTTTGGACGATGTAGGTAGAAGGTGGTTTTTCGCCCTCAGGCACGATGCGTGCGGTGGAGGTATAGAAAGAGTCGCGCTGCTGGATAGGCAGCCCCACCTGGGGTGCAAACCAGATACTTCCCTTGACCTCGCCCTGTTCCAGGAGCCTTCTGCCCTTGCTTTCGTAAGGGATGAACGACTTACTGTGGTAGTCAATCCGCAGACAGATATACTCCCCAACCTTTTCCCATCCCTTAACATTGAACTGGCTTTCAGCGGTCAAGATACGATCCTCAAACACCACCTTGGTTTCCTGAATCCATGTCTCTCCGGGTTTGAGTTCACGGTCAGGATAGGTCGGCTGGGTCTGCTCAAAGTACTGCTTGCGGTACTCGCTGCGTTCCCTGCTGGGGATGGAACGGGGAGCCGAGCCTGTATCAACTTCGGACATACCGTAGAGTCTACCGTTGGGGGCCATGCTGTAGGTAACAATAGTGGGCTTGAACTCCTGTCCCTCCCTGATAAGGTTGATAGCCTCGCGTATCCGGAAGGCGGAATCAGGCCCTATCCCAAGCACACTCATCTCGGTCTCGATCAGGTTCCCGAACTCACCGCTGCGTTCTCCCTTTTCCCAGCCCTCGATTCTCCAACTACCTGTAACCTCGCTGCGGTAGACGTAGGTTTTGCCCTGCTCAAGCTTCCAGCGCAGCTTTGCAGACCTGCGCTCACAGGATATGGTGAAGGAAAGCATGAATGCTGCGAGTCCTCCAAGAATCAGCATCGCCCACAACCTGCTCTTCGCACGTAACGGCACAGACCTGGCGAAAGCAGAACTCACAATCCCTCCATCCTCTGCCAGGCGGCGGCACGCTCCGAAGGGGTGGGCTGTCCCAGGGAAAGGTTCGCAAGTTCAAGCGAGATGCGCTGCTCGGCATCTTCTTCCAGGATCGCAGGCGGAGCGGTGGGGAGATCTGTGAAGTAGGATGCATCATGCGTTGTCAATACCGGTGCGAAGAAAGAACGAGCAAGAACGAATAGAGATACAGCCGCGGCAGCGGCCAGGGCACCCGCACCGGCTAAAGCCCAGCGAAGCCAGAGCCTGGGGCGGCGCTGACGGCGTTGGACTAACGCGGCCTGCACGCGCGGCCAGATGCGCTCCCAGTAGCCGGGATCGACCTCAAGACGCATGCCCTCACGCATAACACGGTTGAGACCGATCTCCTGTGCCAGCAGCTTGCGGCACCTCTCACACGAACGCAGATGCCTCTGAACAGCCTCTAACTCCCATCCCTTCAGCTCTCCAGCCAGGTAGGCGGCAAGAGACTCCTTGACAGCCTCACACCTCATCTGCACACCTTTCTTATTCTGCGATCTCTCTCTATCTCTGTGCCTTCTATCCCTTGCGAACAAATCCTGCCTCCAAATCGCGTAACCGCGGGCCTAAAAGCTCCTGCAGCCGTTTGCGTGCCCGGTGCAGATGCGTCCGAACGGTCACCTCTTCGCACCCAAGCACCTCTGCAATCTCCGCATAGCTCAAACCTTCCATAAAGGAAAGCACTACCACGCGCCTCTGTCTTAAAGAAAGCTGCCCTAAGGCCCATTGAATCAAAGCGGCAAGCTCCTTGCGTTTCGCACTCTTCTGAGGCGTTTGACCATCCTCAATCGCCAGCGTCTCCCCAGCGCCCAAGTCTTCAAGGGACACAGTCTGACGTCTCTTGACACGACGCAGGCGGTCTATGCACTCATTCGTGACACTGCGCGCCAGGTAGGTCTTGAGAGCTTTAGCCTTGCGCAATCTACCCGCTTTCTCAAAGAACCTGATGAAGACCTGCTGCACCGCGTCATCTGCCTCGCCGTGGTCTCCCAAAAACTTATAGGAGATACTGTAAAGCAGGCGTTGATAACGCTCCACGATGGCGCGGCATGCCTGAAAATCTCCAGCGCGAACACCTGCCAGGAGATCTGCATCGGACGCAAGCCCCTCTCGTCCGGCCGCAGACTCCATCTTTCTATTAGACGAACCGTTTCTGGGCTCTGTTGACATGGAAAGATAGCCCCTCGGGAGTGAGTCAAGGGTATTTTGAGCCGCTGTCCTCGGAACGGCAAGCACTGAGCGCTCCTTCACGATAACGATTGTAACTCGGATTCAACCTCAAGTCAAGGTTTGAGTGCAACTCGTCGCAAAAAAGCTGGACAAAAGGTGGTCAAAAGCTGGACAAAAGGTGGACAAAAAGGGGGCAATTTTGGGGTTTTGAGGTGTATCCCCGCCCCCTTTATCCCCCTACCCTATGGGGTGCAGTAAAGTTAGCACCCCAAGGGGCACACTGTCCACCAAGGAGGGGGAGTTAATGGATCAAGATCACCTTGTGAGTGGTAGCTGACGCGTCACCCTCAATCCTGATGAAATACACGCCGGGTCTGTAACCCTCGCCCCAGGTGAGTGTTTGACCAGCAAGGTGTATTTCATCAACCTTGCGGCCAGAAGCGTCGAACACGGCGAGGTTGAGAGGTACCAAGCCCTCCAGCGCACGCAGGGTGATGTGAGGACCGATGGTGGTGACAATCTGCCAATCGGGTTGTGTTACGGGTGTTACGGGTGCGGGTTCTTCTATACCACTGACGATACCCATGGAGTCGGTTTTGATGAGCCACAGGTATGGTTTATTATCACTCCCACTAATTGTCGCACTGATTATATAACCGCTATCTGATGTTTCACGCACTGAGTTGCCCTCGCCACCGTACTTGTGAGTCCATAAAGTATCGCCTGACGCGTTTGTTTTGATAAGAGAGTATGGCTCGCCGGTTATTATATATCCCCCGTCACTTGTTTGGCAGAGCGAATTCCCTACGCCTGTGCCCAGACTACGAGTCCAGAGGGTATCACCAAGAGAATCGGTTTTGAGAAGCCATATAAGTTTTTCAGCGGTCGAATCGGGGTTTGTCTTATAACCTGTCAGTATATATCCACCATCGTCAGTCATGCAAACGCAATTCCCAGCCTCGTCATAATCATTTGACTCACTTGCTTTGTATTCCTTATCCCATACTATTTTTCCGTCATTGCCGGCTTTAAAAAGCCAGAGATCCAAGTTGTGGTAGAATGCTTCCCAGTTGCCTTTTATGCCTGAAACAATATAACCACCTGAAGGGCATTCAATTACAGATAAACCCTCCCTGTAATTTGCGTCCGTTACCGCACCTCCGTAAGTTCTAGTCCAAAGGGTGTCTCCGTTTGCCTTGGTTCTTACAAGGTATACTGATTTGCTGGCCCCCTGGATAGAGTCAAGCTCCTGAGCTTCGCCAACAGCGATGTACCCGCCATCGGATGTTTGTTTAACGCACCGACCACAGCTCTCAGCTTGCCGGACTCGATACGTTCGACTCCATTGAGTATCACCAGCACTGTTCGTTTTAAAGAGGCATAGGGCGTTAATTTTGCTTCCAGTTAGTATATAACCAGAATCGGTTGTCTGTTCGACGCTTCCCGCAAAGAAATCATAGTTCTTTGCCCACAAGATGGCTCCGTCTTTATCGGTTTTAATGAGTGATTGGGGTGTACTTGAGACTATATATTCCCCTTCCAAAGTTTCTCTGGCGCTGTTATTGGAAAAGGCTCCTTCTTCTCCGAGATTCTTTTCCCAGCCTGCATAGGCTGTGGTAAGAAAAACCAACAATATCGCTGTAATGACGTGAAACTTCTTCATCTTTCCTCCTCTCAATAAACCGGTTTACGCAACATTAACTAGCACAAAACATGCCATCCTCATCAGTTTCTATGTTATTGAAAATCGGCGGGTTGTCAAATGGGAAAATCTGAATCTTTATACATTTGTATAATCTGATTGACGTAGACGGGCCGGTTTGAAAACCGGCCCCTACGAGGTCTTTCATTTTGGAGTGCAACAACCGCGTTGTTGCTGAATTAAATTACGCAATAACATGGTCCTCTCACCGCATAATAATCTGCGTCATCTGCGTAATCTGCGGTTTAAACAATTCGGTTGACTTCCGATAGTCGGTCAGTAGAATCAATCCTTAAATCCCCGAAGGAGGCCTCATGAAGATTGTCGAGTGCGTACCTAACATCAGTGAGGGCAGGGACAAGGCGAAGATTGATGCGGTAACTTCCGTAGTTGAAGAGGTTGAAGGAGTAAAGCTGTTGGACGTGGACCCGGGTGAGGCAACCAACCGCACGGTTATTACGTTCATCGGAGACCCCGACGGCGTGGCCGAGGCCGCGTTCCAGCTGGTGAAGAAAGCATCGGAGCTCATCGACATGCGCACCCACAAAGGGGCTCACCCGCGCATGGGCGCAACCGACGTGTGCCCGTTCGTTCCCGTATCCGGCGTCACCATGGAAGACTGCGCCGAGATAGCAAGAAAAGTGGGTGCCAGGATAGGTGACGAGCTGGGCATCCCGGTGTATCTGTATGAGGAGGCAGCCTCCAAGCCGGAGTGGAAGAATCTTGCCAACGTGCGCAAGGGCGAGTACGAGGGGTTGGCAGATAGGTTTACTGGCCCTGATGCCGAGTACTGGAAGCCTGACTTCGGCCCGGCCTCCTTCAACCCTACAGCAGGGGCGACGGCAGTTGGGGCAAGGGAGTTCCTTGTCGCCTACAACATCAACCTCAGCACCCGGGACCGCAAGGTAGCCCATGACATCGCACTCGACATCCGCGAAGCTGGCCGGGCAAAGAGGGATACGAAGGGCAACATCGTCCGCGACGAGAAGGACAAGGTGATAAAGAAGCCGGGGATTTTTACGCACGTGAAGGCGGTGGGCTGGACCATCGAGGAGTACGGCAGGGCACAGATCTCGATCAACTTTACCAATTACAAGATCACGCCGGTGCATGTGGTGTTCGACGAGTGCGTGAAACAGGCCTCCAAACGCGGCGTGCGGGTGACCGGCTCCGAGCTGGTGGGACTCATCCCCAGAAAGGCGTTGCTTGATGCCGGTAGGTATTACCTTGCGAAGATGGGCCGCTCCACCGGTGTGCCCTCCTCGGAGTTGATTCATATCGCGGTGCTGTCGCTGGGACTGGATGACCTTTACCCGTTCAAGCTGGAAGAAAAGATCGTTGAGGCGTTCGTAGAAAAGGAAGGCTGGCTTGAGGGGATGAAGATTGCCGATTACTTCGACGAGCTCTCTACAGATTCACCTGCCCCTGGCGGCGGCTCGGTGGCTGCGGTATCTGGTGCACAGGCGGCAGCGCTGGTCTCCATGGTGGCCAACCTCACCCACGGCAAGAAGGGTTATGAGGATGCGTGGGAAGATATGGAGAAGGTGGCTATTGAGGCGCAGAAACTCAAGGACGAACTTGCAAAATCCATCGACCGGGACACCAACGCTTTCAACGCGCTCATGGCCGCAAACCGCATGCCAAAGAAGACCGATGAGCAGAAGGCGGAGCGTGAGCGGGCGATCCAGGAAGCGACCCTTGGTGCGATCGAGGTTCCGCTCTCGGTTGTTCGGAACATGATCAAGGTTATGGAACTTGCCAAGATAGCCGCTGAAAAGGGTAACCGCAATTCCATATCGGACGTGTCTACCGCAGCGGCCCAGGCTCGGGCAGCGGCCGAGGCAGCAGCGGACAACGTGATGATAAACGTGCCCGGCCTTGCGGATAGAAAAAAAACTAAAGCCCTGCTTGAGGAATCAACTAAGCTCCTTACCGAGATCCGCAAGGCGGCGGATGAGGTGATAACTCAAGTTCACAAGGTTCTCGAAGGGAATCTGAAGTAACAGTGACGGTTATCGGCTGAATCCTGGATCAAAACCGACGGTAGCAGATGAGTTACAATAAGATGTGCAGTGTTCAAATGGGGTGTCAAGGCCTTGACAAGCCCGCTGACTCGGTTATATTGATTCAAACAGCATTGGAGGCGTGCATGAAGCGAATCCTTTTATTCCCAATCGCGGCAATTATAGCCGTCTTAGCAGTTACCGGATGCGAGAAGCCGCTCCCTGAAGGCCTCAAGGGTGAGATTGCGTTCATAAGTTCGATGGACAACGACGGAGCGTTCGACATCTACGTCATCAGCCTGCCTTCAAAGGAGATCCGCCAGCTTACGCATACCGAGGGGCGAGGCATAGAAAACGTGTGGCTTGACTGGTGCCTGGCAGGCCCGATTGCCTTTGCAAGCACCCGCGACGGCAACTATGAGATATATATGATTAACCCCGACGGATCAGGTGAGGTTCGCCTGACCGAAAACGACTACGACGACTTCTACCCGACCCTGCGCTGGGACGGCAAGATGGTAGCCTTCTCGTCCTCAGTGGCGACCAAAAAAGGCCCGCCCCAGAAAGACATCTTCATCATGGATATCGCAACCCGTAAGACAAAACGCATAACCAAGACACCCGAGGACGAGATTGCCCTGAACTGGTCGCCGGACGGCAAGAAGATTGCCTACTCAAAGTATGTGAGGGGACAGCCTGATATCTTCATACTCGATCTTGCCACCAAGACCTCCACCCGGATAACGTACAGCCCTGGCGAGGATTTAAATCCGGTGTGGACATCCGACTCCAAATACCTGGTCTTTTCCTCCGATCGCACCGACACCGTAAACGTGGCCGGCGAAAGGCTCTACAGTATCTTCACAGTTGACGCGGAAGGAAAGACTCCACCTGAGCTGCTAATCCATAAGGAGAAATATACCATGGGCAGCCCGTCTATCTCTCCTGATAACAAGTGGATCGCCTATCAGTTCAAGCGGGTAGATTGGAACTGGATGTATATAGGGATCCGCAGCACCACCAATCCCAAAGAGTCCTACACCCTGGTCAAGAACATCTACTTCAACCGCAACCCGGTCTGGAAACCGACCTTAGATTAAATCCGGACGCTCGGAGGGGTTGCGTCCGAGCGAGAAAAGGAGGCCTAAGGGTCTCCTTTGTTTTTTTAGGGGGCTACCCCTCGACTACGATCCGGGAGAAGTCGGCTACCTTGAGGAACTCGTTGCGGACGGCTGCTAACAGGTGAAGCCGGTTGGTGCGAACCTTCTCCTCATCAACCATCACGAACACCTCGTCGAAGAAGCGATCAATCGCGGGCCGAATGGATAAGAGCAACTCCAGGGCCTTGCGATAGTCTCTGGATTCAACTGCGGACTCAAGGTTAGGCCGGATGCGGTTGGCTTTTTCCCAAAGCTCTTTCTCCTCATTTTGATCGAACAGTGAATCATCAGGAAGTGGTGTGTTACGGGTGTTACGGGTGATGTTCGCGACACGTTTTTGCCCTACTGCCACCAGGCGGAACTCCTCGCCCTTGTCAAGTTCCCGGAACGCCGCCAGCCTCTGGTAAGCGTCGTAGGGTTCATCGCCTGCAACCGCCAGAACCGCGTCCACCCAGTCGTAAGCAAAGTCCTGATCGGTAAGAAAGAGCCGCAGGCGATTGACAAGGAAGGTGTATATCGCCTCGCGTTTGTCTTCACCCTTACCGATAAGCCGGAGGGTTCGATCCAGCGCGGCGGGGAGACTAACAGATAGTTCACGATCTATTATGATCTTCATTATCGCCCCGGCTTGCCTGCGCAGGGCAAAGGGATCGGATGAGCCCTTGGGCGGCTTGCCAACTATGAAGGTAGCGGCGATGTTGAGGAGCCGGTCGGAGATCGCCAGTATGGCGGACTCGTTGGAGGTGGGCGAGTCGGTGTACTGCTGCCCGATTGCGTTCGAGACTTCAGGCTTTTCGCCTGACCGTTCGGTGTAGATCGCACCTGCTATACCCTGGAGTGAGGTAAACTCCTTCTCGCGCACCAGGTTGGTCAATAGGTCGGCTTTTGCAAGGTGCGCGGCGCGGATATAGGTTTCCTTATCGAAACCGTCTATGTTTGTTCCCAAGGATGTCACAAGCTCGGTAAGCCAGCGGGTCTTGTCCGAGAGTGTGCCGATCCCCTTGACCCACTCCACGCGTGATTCCTCTTCAACAAGGGACCCAAGACCCTTGTTAAGGTCTTCTTTGATGAAGAAGTCGGCGTCCTCAAGACGCGAGGCAGCCATGCGCTCGAACCAGGGCTTGGAAAGCTTTGGATCGAGTGCGGCGGAGTTGGTAACCACCAAAAAGTGCGGAAGGAGCTTTCCTTTCTTTTCAACAACGAACGCACGCTGGTGCTTTGCCAAAGCGGTCTGGAGCACCTCGCGCGGCAAATCAGTAAACCCACCCAGACTACAGGCGAGGATTTTGGGGCACTCCACGAGATTCGTGACCTCGTCGATGAGCTCTTGATTCTCCACCAGCTCGCCTCCCAGCTTCTTCGCGGCTTTGGATAGCTCGGCGACGATCTGCTGCTTGCGTTCGTTCTGGTCAACAAAAACGAAGCCCTCGTTCTTCAGTCTTTGTACGTATTCTTCAGGGTTGTTAATGGCAATAGGCTCAGGATGTGCGAACCGGTGACCAAAGGTCTGGTTGGACGGGGTCAGTTCGGGGAATTGGAACTTGACCACCTCATCACCAAACAGGCAACAGAGCCAGCGGATAGGGCGTGCGAAAGTAACACTCTTGTACTTCAGCCATCTCATTCTTTTAGGGAAAGGAATCTTAAAAATTAGGGAAGGAATAGTATCCGCAAGGAAATCGTAGGTCTTCTCTTCCTTGGATATTATCTTGGCAAAGACGTAACTACCCTTTTCACTTTCTTCAATAGAAAGAGCCGATTCGTCTACCCCGTGCCTCTCTGCGAATTTCTTTGCTGCTTTCGTCCAGTTCCCGTCGGCATCTTTAGCTACTTTCGCAGGAGGACCTTGAGTAAGATAGCTCTTCCGAAGAGTCATCAAAGGGATATCTTCTACGATCAAAGTCAACCGACGAGGTGTCCACATCCTTTTAACCCCCCCGTAAGGGTTCCCGGGATAGCCAATAGCATCCAACTTTTTCTTTAGTTCCTCAGCCAGCCAACTGACCGCCGGTTCCAGGTAAGCCGCCGGGATCTCCTCGGTGCCGATCTCAAGAAGGAAGGTTCTGGTCTCAGGCATCCTTCACCTCCCCTTCGGGGTCGGAGTCGGTGTCTGGCCCCTCCACGTAGAGCTTGGCGACCGCCATGGCAAGCTTGCGAACACGCAGTATGGTGGCCGCACGCTCGGTAACGCTTATCGCACCACGAGCATCTAACAAATTAAAAAAGTGCGAGCACTTTATAACCGCATCATAAGCCGGCATCAGGAGGCCTTTGGAGACCAGCCGCGAACATTCTTCTTCGTAGTGATCGAAAGCCCTCCTCAGGAATTCTGGATCCGCTTCCTTCAGAGAGTAGGCGGAGAAGTCCTTCTCATTTCGCAGGAACACGTCACCCCAGGTCATCTGCTTACCGTCCACCCCACCCCAGGTGATGTCGAATATGGATTCCACACCTTGCAGGAACATGGCGATGCGCTCCAGGCCGTAGGTGTACTCCACCGGGATAACTGGCAAATCCAACCCGCCTACCTGCTGGAAGTAGGTGAACTGGGTTATCTCGATCCCGTCAAGCTCCACCTGCCAGCCAAGACCCCACGCACCCAGGGTCGGAGACTCCCAGTCATCTTCGGTAAATCGCAGGTCGTGCCGCTCAAGGGGTATACCAAGAGCACGAAGACTGCCCAGATAGAGTTCCTGTGAATCCTCGGGGGCGGGCTTGAGGATCACCTGCATCTGCCAGTGCTGGTATACGCGCAAGGGGTTCTCTGCGTATCGTGCGTCTCGCGGGCGCTTTGACGGCTCCACGTACACGCATCGCCAGGGCCGCTCGTCGAGAACTCGAAGGAAGGATGCAGGATTAAACGTCCCCGCTCCAACCTCTGAGGAGTAGGGCTGCATCAAGACACAACCCTTATCTATCCAGTAATCCTGCAGCCGAAGGATAATCTCCTGAAAGCTGAGGGGTTTACTCATCAACTCTCCCAAAAACCTAGAAGAAAAGAGCGCTAAAGACCAAGCTCATCCCGGATACCACGCATCGCCTCAAGAGAGATCGATACGAACTCGGAAAGCTGTATGCCTAACTCGGAGCAGGTCCTTATCTGATCGCGGTCAGCACCCGCGGCGAAGCGCTTGTCCTTGAAGCGTTTTAGCACGCTTTTGGCCTGAATCCCGGCAAGCTTTTCCGGATGCATAAGTGCCGCGGCTACGATCAGACCGGTCAAAGGATCAACTGCATAGAGCGCCTTGTCGAAGTTAGTGACCCTGGGGACGTCACCCAGGTGGGCGCGAATCGCCTGCACCGCATCCGGGGGCAGACCTTTCTCATCCGCTACCCTCGCCCCCATCTCGCCGTGCAGCATCATGTCCCCTGCTTTCTCTGCATCCTCGTAGGATACATCGTGCAGGAGCCCGGTAAGTCCCCAGACCTCGGGGTCTGCGCCAAGCTTCGAGGCAAGAGCCTTTAAACAAACCTCGGTGGCAAGCATGTGCTTGCGCAGATTGACGTTGGATACCTTCTCTTCAAGCAACTTCAATGCTTGTTCACGTGTAATCATAGCATAAGGATAGGGAAAATGGGAGCCAAGTCAACGCCTGAGATCGAACCAGCGACTGCGTCTGACTGAGGCTTATATCTTTCTTTGTGTCCTGCGTTCGGCAAACCAGGAATAGAGCACCGGAACGAGGATAAGGTTGGCCGCGGTGGCGGTTAACAGTCCGCCTACCGTGGGTGCGGCCATGGGCTTGACCACCTCTGAGCCTGTACCCTGGGAGAAGAGGATAACAACCATAGCCAGCATGGTGGTGGCCACGGTCATGAGTGCAGGGCGAACACGCAGGGAAGCGGCATCGAGCACCCCATCCCGGACAGCTTTAGGATCACGGAAGAGCTTATCCTTCAATCGGTTGCGCAACACCGACATCATCAGCACCCCGGAGTCGGTGGCAACGCCAAAGAGTGCGATGTAGCCCACCCAGACCGCAACCGAGAAGTTGTAGCCCAGGATTATCTGCAGGAGCAGCCCTCCGGCGATGGAAAGAGGAAGACCCAGAGCGATTATCCCCAGATCCCTGAACGACTTGAAGCCCTGATAGAGGATGAGAAGGATAATCAAAAGCGAGATGGGTACGATGATAGAGAGACGTTTACGGGCGCTCACCTGGTGGGTGAAGCTTCCACCCCAGGAGATGGAGTAGCCGGGGGGCAATTCGACTCTTGAAGCGACGGTTCGGGAGGCCTCACGCACGAAGCTCATCACGTCGCGGCCACGCACGTTGGCAAGTACGTAGCTGCGCGGGATGCCGTTGGTGGAGTTGATCATCGCCGGCCCCATGGTGCGCTTGATGGCAGCGATCTGGCCCAGGGGAACCACGGCTCCTTGCTTGGTGGGTACAAGCACTCGTTCCAGGTCCCGGACCTCGGTGCGCATCGCCCTGGGGTAACGAAGCTGAAGACCGTAGCGCTCCCTGCCTGCGAAGATGGTGGTAACCTCCATCCCTCCCACCGCAGTCATTAGCACATTCTGCACGTCACCCACCGACAGCCCGTACCGCGCCGCCTGTCGGCGGTTTATCTCTATCTCGACATAAGGCTTGCCGACCGGCCGCTCGGTGAAGAGGTCAGCCGCGCCGGGTACTTCACGCAGCACCCTCTCTACCTCCAGACCGATGCGCTCCAGTTCGCGGATGTCCGGCCCCATGATCTTGGCACCCACCTGTGTCCTTATGCCTGTGGCGAGCATATCAATGCGGTTGATGATCGGCTGGGTCCAGATGTTGGATACGCCGGGGATCTGCAATGCGGCGTCCATCTCTCCGATTAGCTTCTCCTTGGTCATGCCTCTGCGCCACTTACGGCGCGGCTTGAGGTTGATTACCGTCTCGATCATGGATACAGGTGCGGGATCGGTGGCGGTCTCGGCGCGGCCCAGTTTGCCGACCACGCTGGAAACCTCGGGGAAGGTGGAGAGCACTGAATCCTGGGTACGCATCACCTGCATCACCTGAGGAAGAGAAGCGGACGGCAGGGTGACGGGCATAAAGAGTATGGAGCCCTCGTCCAGCGGCGGCATGAACTCCCCTCCGATGAAGGGCACGGTTGCAAGGCCTCCCACGGTAATGACAGCAGCGGTGATTACTACGACAAGCTTATGCTTGAGTGCCCAGTTAAGAATCGGCCGGTAGCCTCGCACGATCGCATGGGAGACCGGATTCTCCTCTACTTTGCGGAGACGACCGCGCAAAATGAATGAGGTGAGGACGGGTATGAGAAACAGAGATATCAGAGCGGCGGCACCGATGGCCAGGGTTTTGGTCCATGCAAGGGGCCCGAACAGCTTGCCCTCCTGACCGGTTAACGCGAACACCGGGGCGAAGGAGATGAGGGTGGTGAGGATTGCCACCAGGATCGGCGGGGCTACTTCTCGCGCCGCCTGGGCGGTAACTTTGAGCGGCGGTTCTCCGGGTGCTTCAGCCCTTCGACGAAAGATATTCTCGGTCATTATGATGCCGTAGTCCACCATAACCCCGACGGCGATCGCCACTCCGCCCAGCGACATCACGTTGGAGGTGATACCTATAATCTTCATAAATACGAAACTTGTGGCCACGCCGACAGGAAGTACAAGGGAGACGGCGAAGGTGGAGGCGAAGTGGAGAAGAAACAAAGTGACGACCAGGATCACAATGATGATCTCGATTATGAGGGTAGTGCGCAGGGTCCCGATGGTGCGGTTTATGAGTCCGGAGCGATCGTAGAACGGAACGATCTTGACACCCTGGGGAAGTCCGGGTTCGATCTCGGCTATCTTGGTCTTGACCTTCTTTATAACCTCAAGGGGATTGGAGCCATACCGGACGATAACCACCCCGCCAACCGCCTCCTGCCCGTTTTTATCCAAAGCACCGCGGCGGAACGCGGGACCTAACTGGACGGTGGCCACATTCCGGACATAGATGGGGATGCCGTCGCGGGCGGTTATCACGATGTTTTCGATATCCTCAACGTCTTTGATGAAACCGATGCCCCGGACAACGAACTCCATCCCCCCTTGCTGGATCACCTTAGCTCCTACGTCCACGTTGGAGCGCTCGATAGCCCTGGATAGCTCATGGATACTGATGCCGTGGTCGGCCAACCGGTTGGGGTCAACGTCCACCTGGTACTGACGCACGAACCCGCCTACCGCAGCGACTTCAGCGACACCCTGAACCGACTGCAGCTGATAGCCGATGTAGAAATCCTGGATGGCACGCAGCTCGTCTAAAGAGTAACCCTCGCCCTCCACCGTGTACCAGAACACCTGCCCCAGACCGGTGGCGTCCGGGCCGAGTACTGGCACAGCGTCAGGTGGGAGTTCTCCCTTAAGCTGGGCTAATCGTTCCAGAACCCTCGTGCGCGCCCAGTAGAAGTCCACGTTGTCGGCAAAGATCACATAGATCATCGAGAACCCGAACCCGGACTGACCGCGCACCTCCTTCACTCCGGGAAGACCCTGAAGCTGAACCGAGAGTGGGTAGGTTACCTGATCCTCAACGTCCTTGGGGCTTCGACCCATCCATTCGGTGAACACGATCTGCTGGTTCTCACCAACGTCAGGTATGGCGTCCACCGGCGTCTCGGTCAGCGCCCAGATGCCTGCACCCAGAAGAAGCAGGAAGAACGCCAGGATCAAAAGTCGGTTTTTTAAGAGCCAGGAAAACATTAAATTCTCATTTTCTCAAATCCGTAGGGGCACGGCATGCCGTGCCCCTACATTCTTACATCCTGTGATGCTCGCCCTCTCCGTGCATCTCCTCTTCCATCTCTTCGTGGTGCTCTTCCATGTACTCGCCAGGATCAGCCACGAACTTGGTTTTGCAATCTGCGGAACAGAAGTAGTAGGTTTTGCCTTCGTATTCGTAAGTGGGGGTCTCGTCGGTGACAGTTACCTCCATGCCGCAGGTGGGATCTGTTGCCTTCTTGGTAACCTCATCGGTCTTCGCCTTGCTGCCACAGCCGGCAAGGAAGCCTACCAGAACAACGGCTCCGAAAAGCAACGCCGCTCCTAAAAGAGTGGGTAGGGTTTTCTTTAGCATCTTTTCCTCCTTACTTAGTGTTGATGCAAGTGAGCGGGAGGCGCTTCGCCTCCTCCCGCGTCCACCTCGGAGGCGCCGCCGTAAAGCGCGGAGGAGCCTCCGGTTATCCTTGTTTCCGAATCTATGAGAAATCCTCCCCGGGCGACCACCTTCTCACCCTCAGCCAGTCCGGAGATCACCGGGTAGTAACCGTCCGCCGAAGGTCCAACCTCGACCTTTCGGGCGATGAACATCCCGTCACCGGCATCAACGTAGACGATCAACTCCTCCCCGGTATCGATCACCGCGTCACGTGGCACAGCCAGTACCTTGCCCACCGGCTGGTGGATGTCCACGTCAACGTACATTCCGGGCTTGACGTAAGAACTGGTTGATTTGGGTTGAATCCTCACCTTGACCGACCGGGTGGCCTCATCGAGCACCGGTGCGATGAACGTAACCTTGCCTTCGTATTTTTGCGACGGGTCGCCGGGCAAGGAGAACACCGCGTGCTGGCCGAGCTTGACCGATGAGATATCCTGTTCATACACCGCTGTCTGGATCCACACCCGATGAGGGTTGCCGATCTCGAACAAAGGCTGACCGGTCTTCACGTACTCGCCCTGGACCACGTGCTGGCGGGTGACAGTGCCCGATTGCGGGGCAACGATGGCCATGACACTGCCGGTGCGTTCAAGCTCGGCGATCTGGGCGTCGGTGATTCCCCATAACCTCAACCTGTCTTTTGCGGCATCAAGAAGGGCCTTTGCGTTGGCAATGACCTGATCCGATGCCCCCTCGGCCAAAGATTCGTAAGAAGCTTTGGCCGATATGTATTCCTGCTGGGCCGCGGCCAGCTCCGGGCTGTAGATCTCAGCCAGCGCTGAACCGGCATTCACCACCGCACCCTGAAAGTTCACGTAAAGCCGCTCGATGCGGCCGCCGAATCTCGCAGAAACCGTGGCCAGGGCGCGCTCGTCGAACACCACCGTGCCCGTGGTCTTTATGGAATGATTCAGTTCAAGCTTCTCCACCGTTGCCGTGCCTACCCCGGCAAGGTTCATCTGGTTTGCTGACAGCTGGATCATGCGTGGGGCGTCCACGTCATGGGAGTGCTCCGTTCCACCTGATTTTACCGGTATCAGATCCATGCCGCAGATGGGGCAGTCGCCCGGCTCCTCGGACCTGACCTGGGGATGCATCCCGCACGTCCAGCCCGCATCCGCGTCAGAGCCCTCCTCAGCAACACTGTCAGATTTGCAGCTTATTACAGAAATGGACAGTGCTGCTATCAAAACTACCCCGATAAAAATGATTTTCGGAATTTTCTTCATCTTGTCTCCCTTTTAATTTCATATCCTCCCAGAAGTGCTCGCAGATCAGCGAGTGAGGTCTGATACTCGAATCGGGACGCTTCCAAGGACATCCTTGCCGACCGCCAGCTCCGCTCCACTTCAAGAAGGGTGTTGAACTCCACCGCCCCGGTCTCGTAAGCCAGCCGGGAGCTGGCCAACGCCTGCTCGGCCAAAGGCAGCACCTCGTGCTGGATGCGCTCGATCTCCGCCCGGGAAGCGGTCAGCTTTGCCGTAAGTTTTGCATACATGGTTTCCACCTGATTACTGGTCGCCTGATTCTGATAGATTGCTACTTTGCGTTCAGCCGAGGCTTCGGTGATTCGATTGCTTCCTTTAGGCCAAACCCAAATAGGAAGGGTTATGCCGACCATTACGTCGCCGGATCCCATCCCACCGTCCGCCTCACGCCAACGATACGCAGCCATGAAGTCAGGCGCGAGCGCAAGCCACGATCCGGTAAGCTGACGTCTACTGGCTCGCAGTTTCGCCTCGCTTGCCTCGATCATTGGAGCGGATTCGGTGGGAGGGAGATCGGCGGAGGTAAACTCTACGGGAATCTCATCAGGCAGTTTAGGCAGATCATCTGATTCTCTGCCTAAAAGCAAAGCAAGCTCCACTCCGGAGGCGTCGAGTTTTTCTTCAAGACCTATAAGCTTCACCTCGACCTCTGAACGCGCCAGCTGCGCCCTTAACACCTCGGCCTGGGGTGTGGCACCGGTGGCGTACCGCGACCGGGCACTGGCAAGAAGCTGACCAAGAAGTACCAGGCTCTCGTTGAGAATATCCCGATCCCTGGACAACCGGTAGACGGTCCAGTAGGCGCGCTCAACATCGGCAAGGGTGCGAGAGACAGTGGCGTCGGATTGTGCCTCGACCATATCCTGCTTGGCTGCCATAGCCGTTCCCCTCGCAAGTGTCTTGCCCGGGAACGCAATCATCTGCGACACCGCGTACTGCCTCATTCCTGCGTCAGCCGGATCCAGAGAACCCGGAGGGATATTCATCCACATCACCTCGAAGGAGGGATCGGGCCACAGGAAACTGGGTAAGACCCTGGCGGAAGCGGCATCAACCTGGGCATCGGCGGCCAGGATGGTGGGATTGTTACGCATCGCTTCCTCAAGTGCCTCCTCCAAAATCAGCACCTCGGAGGCATACCCTACTATAATAGTAAAGATTAAGGCCAAGACTATCCCCTTACTGAAGTGCTTCACCCTCATCTCTCATCCTTTAACTTGACACCAAGGTATTCCCATACAAATGGTAGGAATAAACGCCGGTTGATTATAGTAATTTCTGCCCCTGCGTCAAGGGCATATCTACGCCAGAGAATTTTATCTTACACTTTATGGATGGATCCCTTCCATGTGTTATTAAGGCGAAAACAGAATTATCGTTTGGGGGCCCAGCGGAGTCACGGAGTGACTCCGTGAGGTGCAAGAGCCGACGAGTGGATTCGAACCACTGGCCTACGCGTTACGAAAGCGTTGCTCTACAACTGAGCTACGTCGGCATGCCTCTGTCGCCCACATGTGCTTGCGCAGATTGACGTTGGATACCTTCTCTTCAAGCAACTTCAATGCTTGTTCACGTGTAATCATAGCTTAAGAATAGGGAAAATGGAAGCCAAGTCAACGGCATCTTAGTGGAGACTCGCCAATAAAAAGGATGTCTTTGCCCAGCTTCAGGGAGAGGGAAGTTCCGGGATCCTAAGCGTATCCCCTTTCTTGACCCCGTGGGCACCGAACCAGCCTTCCTCCATCTCGATCGCATATCGAAACGGCCTGAACGGCATGTGCATGGTGGTGGTATCAAAGGGCTGCATCTGGCGGATGCCCACAATCTCGCCGGCGGAGTTTATAAAAGCGATACAGAGTGGTATCTTGGTGTTCTTCATCCAGAAGGGATAGATAGCTTCCTGAGAAAAAACAAAAAGCATGCCGCTGTTAGGCAAAAGTGAATCCCGGAACATCAAGCCGCGACGACGGGTATCTTCATCATCGGCCACCTCCAGGGTCACCTTGGTTCCTCCCACCATCATCTCCACCTGCTTCGGTTTATCCGGGGTCTCCTGGTTTGGAGCAGATTTCGCCTTACATCCACAAGGTCCAACAACTCCCAGCATTCCGATCACCGCACTCAGCACCGCCCCGGAAAGCCAGCCTTGAGGTAGCAAGAAACCCCTGCCTGCCTGTACCTTAATCCCAGTATATAAAGCGTCCGCAGTTCGGACAGTTGTGGACTGCCCTACGCTGACCTGAAAGCTCTGTTGGAACCTTGCTGAAGCACCCGCCACAAAAGCCATTCACAACAGGGACAATCGCCCAATCATTGTAGCGACTGATTATGCGCTGATACATCTGGTAAAGTGCAGGGTTGATCCGCTCCAGAAGCTTCTTGCGCTTCTTTAAGAGCATCTGGACAGGGTCTTCGGCGGTTGTTTGGAAACCAATCTTCTGGAACTCGCGTCTCATCTCGGTGTTACGCCAATCCTTGATCATATAATCCAGATGCTGCAGCTCTAGGAGGGACTTGAGTTCATCAGACATCAGAGCTCCCCTTCGATCTCTTTAACAAGGGCTATAAACTCCTCAGGTGTTTGCGGTTTTTCGTAACGTTTGCGCTTGAGGAGTTCCTGGCAAACGACCGCAACCCTGCCCAGGGTTATAAGGTACTGATTACCTGGATCCTGGGGAGGTGCAACTATCAGGAAGAATAGATGCACAGGTTTCTTGTCGATAGCGTTAAACTCCACCCCGGCATCAGAACGCCCCACTACAACCTCTAACTTGTCTGCAACCAAAGAACGTCCGTGCGGGATTGCAACGCCCTTGCCGATTCCTGTGGAACCGAGATCCTCCCGCTTGAGTAACGTTGAGACAAGAAGGTCTGAATCTTTGTCCTTGCGGATGCAGCCCACCAGCTCCCGCAACACATCCTTCTTCTTCCGCCCCGAAAGGCTGAGGCTTATACACTCCGGTTTGAGCAGATTGTAGAGATTCACCGAACCTCCTTTAAGACATCGCAATTAACATAAGGCTATTTTGACCTCTGTCAAGTCTTTTGAGTAAAATTAACATCCTTCGCATCACCCCACAATTGCTCAAGTTCATAAAATGAACGCGTCTTGGGAAGGAAAAGATGGACTATCACCTCAACGAAATCCAAAAGAATCCAATCCCCTCCACCCAGCCCCTCAATATGATGCAAACCCCAATCCTTTTTGCTCTTCAGACGCAACTCCTCTGCGAGGGTTCGGTTGTGGACGCTTGAGGAAGCCGTGGCAAAAACGAAAAAATCCGTAACATCCGAAAGCCTACGAACATCAAGGATGCGGACATCCTCCGCCTTCTTCTCAACAAGCAGTCTTGCGACCTTCTTGACAAAAGCGCCGCTTAATTTCACTGGATGGTCTCCACGGTATCCGGGAGATACTTCCCGTAATCCTCGCCGATGATAAGCGTTACCGAGACAGGGGAAAGTGAGTCAAGTAACTGGGTTACATCAGTTTCATCAAGCCTGAGTGTGCGCGCCAGCAGCCGGGCATTTGTGTTCGTGGGACTGCGACGCTCCACGATTATTGTCTGAGGAAAGTGGCCCTTAGCGTCCCCTATACCCAGGATATCGTATCCCTTGCCACGCAGATAAGCCCTGGCGCGTCGGGCAACACCGGCCTCACCACACCCATTGAGTATCTCGACACGAACAGACCCCACGACCTGTGGCCTCGCAACCCTTTCCCCCTTAGTTAAAAGGTAGTATGCAATAGAAGCCGCTGCTCCCACAACAAGGAGCACAAGGACTACGAGGATGAACTTTTTGATCGCAACCCCTTTATACAGCTGTTGCCTTCTATCACTGTATCTTCCAAGGTAACGAAAGGACCTACGCGAGATCCAGAACCGATACGTGTAGACCCTCTGAGTACTGTTCTGCCGTTCACCTGGGCCCCAGCGGCCAACTCGACCTCGCTGTCTGCAAACACCATAAGGGGATTCTGTATCCTGGCCCCTGCGCGTCGCCAACGAGAAAGAAGCCGGCGGCGAAAAATATCCTCCACCCGCTTGAGTGCCGCGGGATCGTTGACACCCATCAGTTCGCTGCTGTCCTCTATCTTAAGAGCCTCCACACGCATTTCCACCTCAACAAGCATGGCGACCACATCTGTCAAGTAATACTCACCCGTGGCAGGGCTGGGCTCAACACGTTCGAGCATATCAAACAAAAGGTTTGACTCGAAGATATATGTACCGGAGTTAATCTCACGGATCGCTCGCTGGGCCGAAGATGCATCCTTATCCTCCACGATCCGGCGGACGGTGCCATCGCCGTTACGCACTATACGTCCGTATCCTGAGGGATCAGGAAACTCTGTGGAGAGCAAGGTAGCTGCTGCTCCGCGCGACTGATGCGACGCTATCATGTCAGAGAGGGTTCCCGAACGGAGAAGTGGAACGTCCCCGCATAGAACCATAACCCTGCGGGTCGTGACTTCATCTCGACAACGTCTAACCGCATCTGCCGTACCCAAAGCCTCGGGCTGAATGATATAACGGATGCCCTCGTCACTAAGTTCCTGACTGATCACCTCGTGTCCCTTCGGATCCACCACCACAAGCAGATGCTCCGGAGAAAAACGCTGCACCGTTAGCAGGATATGTGAAATCATGGGCCGCCCAAGCAAGGGACGCATCACCTTAGGGGTAGCCCCCCTCATCCGCTTACCACTACCAGCAGCCAGGATGATGAATGTCACGTCTTCTCCAGCGGACTGTTATCGGAATCCACCTTGATAATAAGAGGGGTTATGCTCTCAGAAACCTCAAGGTATACAAACGCCATCACTATCAATCTATCACCTATCTCGCCAAGCCTTGCGGCTCCGCCTTTTAACCAACACGCGCCCTCTTCCTCCTCCTCGATAAGGTATGTTTCAAACCGTTTGCCATTGGCGAGATTAACGACCAAGACCCGCTCGCCAGCAGCAAGACCCGCTTCTTTTATGAGGGCTCTTGAAAGTCCCAAGCTCCCTTCATATTCGAGATTCTTCCCGGTCACTCGAACCGGATACAGCTTGACTTGAAGAAACGCTCGCAGCACCTATCCAGACTTCTGTTTGGAGGTTGGCTTCTTCTTCGCTGCGGCGGGCTTGCGCTCCTTGCCGGCTTCTTTCTTAGGAGATTTCGCTTTGGCTTTAGGTTTGGCCTTCGACTTACCGATTTCCCTTGCCGGCGATTTCGCAGCGGTCTTCGTTGCTTGCTTGGTCTTCTTCGCTTTCTTGGTCTCTCCCTTTACGGCCATCTCAAGAACAGCCATCTGGGCCCCGTCCCCAGGTCGTGATCCCAGCATAAAGATCCGTGTGAAACCGCTCGCGCGGTCCTCAAAACGCGGAGATATCTCGCCGAAGAGGCGGGCTACCAGTTCGTGATCGCCAAGATGTACGTAAGCGTATCGTCGTGCTGCAAGATCATCGCGGCGGCTTCGGCTCACCAGCCTTTCGGCTAATCGCTGAGCAGCCTTGGCCTTAGTCAGGGTGGTTTTGATGCTCTCGTAAAGAAACAACGAACGCACAAGCGATTGCACCAACGCTTTCCGATGCGCACGCGGACGCCCAAGTTTTGAGAGATCTTTCCTATGCCTCATCTTTGTTACCCTCTTTTGTCTCCTCCTCGGTTGGCTGCTTGGCAAACTCGGCACCAATGCCCTTCAACCGAGAGCGCAACGTGGAGAAGGAACGAGGCTTTATATCACCCCACTCTTTAATCTCTTCCTCGGTATAACCAACGAGCTCAGCAACCGTCTTTATGCCGTGATCTGCCAAGGCCTTCTTAACCGTCTGTGGCACATCCAAAGACTCCACCAACACCTCGTTCCAGGTGGATTCTTCTGCCTCCCCGGACTCAGCCAAACTAGCCTGAGGGTCAATAATCTTAGAAAGGGCCTCGACATGACTCCTAAGGAGCTCCGCTGTTTGAACAAGTGTCTCCTCAGGGGTAACACTGCCGTCGGTGGCGACCTCAAAGACTACCTGCTCGTAGTCGGTCCGCTCTCCGTAGCGCACATTGGCTACGTCAATCTTCACCTGACGAACAGGCGAGTAGAAGGCATCGAGGAAGATCGTCCCGGATGGCTCAGCGGGCGAACGCTTCTTCACCAACTCCTGACTTTCATAACCCCTCCCACGCTCAACCTTTATCTCCATGTGAACTGGACGGTCTTTTGCGCTAAGGGTAAGGATTGGAGTATCGGTGTTTACAAGTTCCAGGTTTGGGGGCAACTCGAGGTCTGCCCCGGTGTATTCTCGGGGTTCTGCTGCATGCAGACGGGCGTATTCAAAATCTACACCTTCGAGCTTGAAGCGCAGTTTCTTCACGTTCAGAACGATCAATGGCACGTCCTCCAGCACCCCGTCGATACTGGAGAACTCATGAATAACCCCATCTATTCGCAGTTGCGTAGGCGCCGCACCCTCAACCGAGGAAAGCATCGCACGGCGCAGTACCGTCCCCATTGTCCAACCCCACCCACGCGCCAACGGACTCAAAGTAAAACGACCGAAGGTATCGGTGAGCGTCTCCCGGTCCACCGCAACCGCTTCGGCAATCTTTATGAATCTAGTTCGCTCAGACACTAACCCCTCCATTACTTGGAGTAGAGCCCAACGACGAGCTGGGTATTAATCGGGATATCGGCTACATCCTCAGCCGCCGGAAGACGCTCAATCTGCGCCTTCTTGCCGCCACTGTCAGCAGAAAGCCAGGGGACTAACTTCGTTGTATCAACAAGCTCGGCACGTTCCTGCGCAGAAGCCCCCTCCGGCTTACGCAGTTCTATCTGATCCGCTGCCTTCACAAGATAGGAAGTGATATCCACCTTGTGTCCAGAAACGGCTATATGCCCGTGACGAACCATCTGCCTGGCCTGTGGACGACTCTGAGCCCAACCGATCCGGTAGACAACGTTATCCAACCTGCGTTCCAGGAGCAGCAAAAGCCCAATAGCCGGATTGCCACGTTTCGCCGCCATCTTGAAGAAACGGCGGAACTGGCCCTCGAACATCCCATACATAAGACGCAGTTTCTGTTTCTCCTTAAGCTGAAGGGCGTAAGCCGAGGCGCGCCTGCTGTAGCGCGATCTCTCCTTTGCACCACGACGAGAAAGAGCGCACTTCTCAGACAGACAACGCTCGCCCTTCAGAAAGAGCTTCTCGCCCTCACGGCGGCACCTCTTGCAGGATGGTGATAGATCTCGAGCCATAGCCCCTCCTAGATTCGCCGCTGTTTAGGTGGCCTGCAACCGTTGTGAGGGATAGGGGTTGTATCCACGATCTTGGTGATCTGCAGCCCTGCGTTTTGAATGGAGCGAATAGCAGCCTCACGACCGGGTCCCGGACCCTTAACATAAACCTCAACCTTCTTGAGACCCCGCGAAGCAGCATCACGTGCGGCTGATTCCGTTGCCTGCTGGGCTGCAAAAGGTGTGCCTTTCTTGGCTCCCTTAAAACCTATACATCCGCCTGAAGTCCAAACGAGGATATTGCCCTCAAAATCGCCGATCGAGACTATCGTGTTATTGAAGGTTGCAGATATCTTAACGATTCCCACCTCGGGAAATCGCTTCTTCTTGCGACGAGCTCTCTTTCTGGCCAACAATCCTCCTAGGCTTTCTTCTTCTTAAGCACACCGCTTGTTTTCTTAGGACCCTTGCGGGTGCGGGCATTCGTATGCGTGCGCTGTCCTCGAACCGGTAGACCCATCTTGTGGCGAGTACCTCTATAGCAGTTGATCTCCACTAAACGCTTGATATCAGCTGCCACCTCCACACGAAGGCTACCCTCAATCTTGTAGTTCTCTTCAATCTCCTTACGAATCAGGGTTAACTCCTTCTCATCCAGATCCTTGGCCTTCTTGCGTGGATCAACGCCGGTCCTTGCAAGGATCTTTTTAGAAGTAGAAAGTCCGATACCGTAGATATAGGGCAGGGCGTATGCAATCGCCTTGCCAGAAGGCAGATCCACACCAGCAATCCTTGCCATCCGGGCTCCTAACCCTGCCTCTGTTTGTGTTTAGGGTTGCGCTTGCAGATCACAAACACCCTTCCATGGCGCTTGACGATCTTGCAGTGCATACACCTTTTCTTTACAGACGATTTAACTTTCATACCAAAAACTCCTTCCAGCATTTACTTAAACCTGTAAACAATCCGGCCACGGGTAAGATCGTAGGGCGAAAGCTCCACGAGCACCCGATCGCCCGGAAGGATCTTGATGTAGTGCATACGCATCTTGCCTGAAAGATGCGCCAGCACCCTGAAACCGTTATCCAACTCCACCCTGAAGGTCGCGTTTGGCAACGCTTCTACAACCGATCCTTCGGTTTGAATCAAATCCTTTTTAGACATAACTCGTTAATATCTCCGCTCCGTTTTCGGTAACCGCAATGGTATGCTCGAAGTGGGCTGAGCTTTTCCCGTCGGCTGTAACCACGGTCCAGCGATCCTCGCAAAGCTTAACCTTACCGATTCCCAGGGTAAGCATCGGTTCTATAGCTATCGTCATACCCTCCTGGAGACGAGGGCCGACACCGGCAGGGCCGAAGTTGGGGATATTGGGCTCCTCGTGCAGGGCAAGTCCTGTCCCGTGCCCGAAGTAATCACGCACCACCGCAAGACCGGCGGCTCTCGCCACCTCTTCAACAGCATGGCTTATGTCACCCACCCTATTCCCTGGCCTTGCCTGCTTGATCCCTGCCTGTAACGCTTTGCTGGTCACCTCCATCAATCGCTTAACATCTCCGTTAACATCTCCAACAGGAATGCTTCTGGCCGAATCCGCGATAAAACCGTCCTTTGTAACCCCAGCATCTACCTTCACCAGATCACCCTCCTTGATAACCCGATCCCCAGGGATCCCGTGAATCACCTCTTCATTTATGCTTATGCATGCAGCGGCAGGAAACCCACGATACCCCTTGAAGGTAGGCTCAGCACCCTGGGAACGTATAAACTCCTCAATCACCGCATCCAGGACGGCTGTCGTGCAACCCGGCAGCGCTTTCTTGGAAACCAAATCCAAAGCCCGCGCCAATATCCTGCCTGCGCGGCGGATGCCTTCGATCTCTGCATCGGATTTAATCACTATGCCGGACACAGCTCGCCTCGAATCCTCTCAAGAACCTTATCGCCCGATAGATTACCATCCACTCTTAGGAGCTCACGAGCGAAGTAATCAACTAAAGGTGCCGTCTCCCTCAAGTATACCTGGTAGCGATCGCGGATCACCTCCTCGGTATCATCCTTTCGACGGATGAGTGTGGTGCTACAATTATCACAAACCCCGTCTTTCTTCGGGGGCTTAAACCGCATGTTGTATATCTCCCCACACCCAGGACATACCCGCCTCGAAGTTAAACGAGATGTGATGGTTTCTTCTGACGCATCGAGGTAGATAACGTGCAGATCATCCTCTGCGGATACGAGTGAACGCAATCCTGCAGCTTGCCTTGTGGTGCGGGGGAAGCCGTCAAAGAGCACACCTTCCGGATGGGCCGCAAGGAACTCTTGCGCAAGTGCAAGGATCATTTCATCATCCACCAATCGTCCCGCCTCAACATCTGCCTTGACCTTCTCGCCGAGCTTGCTTTTCGCATCAATCGCCGCACGCAACGCGTCACCGGTCACAAAAACGGCAACCCCCAAGTGCTCGGATAAAGATGTGGCCAGGGTGCCCTTACCGGAACCAGGAGGGCCCAGAAGCACAACAACCCTCAACGTCTTCCCCTGAGTTTCGTCCCCTTGAGCAACCCCTCGTAAGATCGCATGAGAAGGTGAGATTCTATCTGCTGGATCGTATCAAGCGCAACACCCACTATGATAAGGTAGGTCGTGCCTCCGAAGAAGAAACTTACACCAAGCCCCTTTATAAGCCACCAGGGCATAAGGGCCACAAGGGCAAGGAAGATGGCCCCAGGAAGTGTGATACGGGTAAGCACCGTGTTTATGTACTCGGCTGTTCTTACACCCGGACGTATGCCGGGTACGAACCCGCCCATACGCTTCATGTTGTTGGCGATATCCTGTGGGTTGAAGACGATCGAGGTGTAGAAGTAGGCGAAGAAGATGATGAAGAGGGCGTAGAGGCCGTCGTAAAGCGGGCGCCCAGGCTGAAGCAAAAGCTGCAACCCCTCGGTAAAGTTCGTCTTGCCGAAGAAAGCGGCAACGGTCCCAGGGATCATTATGATACTCTGGGCAAATATGATCGGGATCACACCTGCGGTGTTTACCCGCAGAGGGATGAAGGTAGACTGGCCTCCGTAAATCCTTCTTCCTATGACCCGTCTGGGATACTGAACAGGTATCTTGCGTACCGCCTGGGTCATAAGAACCATGGCACCGAAGGTGAAAACAATCACGGCAACAAGCACCACCAAAACGAACCAGGAGATCTCCCCGGCCGCAACCTGCTGGATGGTACGACCCAAATCAGTAGGGATACGATCAAGACAACCGATGAAGATGAGAAAGCTTATACCGTTACCGATGCCCTTCTCCGTGATCAGCTCACCGATCCACATGAGGAAGATAGTGCCCGTTGTCAGGGTAAAGATGGTAAGTATTCGCAGTATAAACCCAGTCTGCGAAACAAGAGGTACAACCCGACCGTCAGGAAGCGCCACAGGCGGCTGACCTTCGAGGAATACCGCAATCCCTATAGCGTAAAGGAAAGCCAGGAGAACCGTAAAGTAGCGAGTGTACTGGTTGACCTTGCGTCGTCCTTCTTCATCTTGCTGTAACTTCTGCAGCTTCGGGAACACCGAGCCCAGGATCTGGAACATAATCGAGGCGGAGATGTAGGGCATCACCCCGAGAGCAAACACGGACGCACGCGCGAGTGCGCCGCCCACAAAGAGATCGTAAAGTCCGAAGACAGTGCCCCTCATCTGGCTGAGAAGAATACCCACAGCTTGAGGGTTAAGGCCCGGTGTAGGGATATGAGTTCCGAGGCGGTAAACCACCACCATAAGCAAGGTGAAGAGGACCTTCTTTCTGAGATCCGGGATCTTGAAGATGTTCCCTATGCCTTGCATCATGGGTTCACCTCCAGCTTGCCTCCGGCCTTTTCGACAATCTTTTGTGCCTTTGCAGAGGCTGCATGCACCTTTATCTCAAGCGGCTGTTTAAGTTCGCCTCGAGCCAGAAGCTTCACCGGGCGATCGCTGTGACGAATGCAACCATGTTTGGCAAGGCTCTCTGGGGTAACAGGCTCGGCCGGGTCCCACGATGCGAGGCGAACAAAGTTGATAACCTGGTAGCGACGCCTTCGGCTCCCCTTGGCCCGGTGCATACGATTTATCTTCTTGCCCTTCTGCATGCCGCGTTTGGGGATACGCCGCATAAGCGGCATCTGTCCACCCTCAAACTTCGGGCCATGCTCTTTGCCGGAACGCTGCCCAGCCCCTTTGTTGCCGCGACCGCAGGTTCCACCCCTGCCTGATGCCGGGCCTGTCCCCAAACGCCTGCGCCGCTTATGAGCCTTGGGGTGCCTCTTAAGCAGCTCAGCCATCTGCAACCTCCTCTACCCTAACAAGATGCGCAACCCTTGCTATCATCCCACGGATCACCGGCGTATCCTCATGGATACGGCTCGCTCCGCGACGGCGCAACCCCAAGGCGCGCGCATTCTTTTTATGCACGGGCTTTGAATCAATCAGGCTGCGTTCAAGCGTTACCTTCAGCTTCTTACCCTTTGCTGGCATCCCTTCGCTCCGTAAAGTAAGAGATCGGTTTGTTGCGGAGACGGGCTGTCTCTTCAAGGCTACGAACACCCTTTAGAGCCTGAATAGTTGCCATGGCCAGGTTGTAGGGGGTATGCGCGCCCAATGACTTGGTAAGCGCATCCTTAAAACCACACATCTGGAGGACGGCCTTTACCGGAAGGGTTGCAACAAGTCCTGTTCCCGCTGAAGCTGGTTTAAGGATCACCTTGCTGGCGGAAAAACGTGCCCCGGCCTGGTGAGCAAGGGTTCTACCAAAAGACACATTGGTCATGGATTTGCGAGCCTGCTCACGCCCTTTGGCTACGGCGATAGCCACCTCGCCCGCCTTCCCGTGACCTACTCCAACGTGCCCGGCACCGTCTCCTACAACAACCGTGGCCGAGAGCTTGAAGTTCTTTCCGCCCTTAACCACCTTGGTCACACGCTTAATCTCTATCACCTGGTCGAGCAAATCATCCTGGGGGGTCATCATCTTTGACCTATCTCTAAACATGCTAGAACTCCAGTCCTTCCTTGCGGGCGGCTTCGGCCAGAGCCTTCACCCTGCCGTGATACTTAAAGCCCGCCCGATCAAACACTATCCGAGCAACCCCGCGTTTCTTAAGTTCCCCTGCAAGAAGCTTCCCAACGGCTGCGGCTTGAGCCTTCTTGTCTCCCTCGACACCAAGCTCCCTGAAGGCAGGTGAAAGCGATGAAACACCTGTCAATACACGACCTTCGTAGTCGTCTACCACCTGAGCGTAGATGTGACGGTTGGAACGGAACACAACCACCCTGGGCCGCTTGGAAGTTCCTTTGAGCCTGTGACGGATATGCAGATGACGTCTGCGGCGACCGAGTTGCTTAACCCTCTTCATTCCTCGACCACTACAGCACGCTTGCCAAGTTTGCGACGAACATACTCGTCCTTGTAGCGAATCCCTTTGCCCTTGTAAGGCTCAGGAGGACGAAGACGCCTGATGTCTGCCGCTACCTGCCCAACAAGCTGTTTGTCCATCCCCTTAATCGTTATATCTGCTATCCAGTCCTTGTCTTCGCGCGAACGCGGTTCGAATATCTCCGCCTCGATACCCTGGGGGAGCTCAAAGACAACGTTGTGGGTATAACCCAGCGAAAGGTTAAGTTTGCGCCCTTCCTTCTGCACCTTGTATCCTGTTCCTCGCAGGGTCAAGACCTTCCTAAACCCCTGGGTAACACCGGTGACGGCGTTGGAGAGCAACGCCACAGCAAGACCAAGCATGGCCTTGTTTTCCGGCGTGATAGTATAGGAAAGCTTCAGGGCTCCATCCTCCTCTTTAACCGCAATACCGGGAACAAAGCCGACATCCAAATCACCCTTTGGCCCTTTGATTGCGTATCCTTGCTCTCCCTGACCAAAGCTTACGCCCTCTGGCAGGGCTATCGGCTTAAATGAGGCCCGTGCCATCACCATACCTCGCAGACAACTTCTCCGCCTACATTCAGCCTTCGCGCCTGACGGTCAGACATCATACCCTGTGAGGTGGAGATTACCGCTGTACCCAGGCCGTTACGGACCCAGGGGAGTTCCTTAGCCTTACGGTAAACCCTTCTGGACTGTTTGGAAGCCCGCTTTAAGCCTCTTATAACGCTTTCTCCCTGAGCGGAGTACTTAAGCTGAATAAGTATCTTCGGGGGCCAGTCCTTGTCAAGAACCTGGAAGTTACTGATGTAGCCTTCCTCCAGGAGTATCCGGGAAAGCTCCTGCCTCAGGCGTGATACCGGTATAGCGACTTCCTTCTTATGCGTGAGGACCGCATTCCGTATCGCGGTAAGGTAATCACCTATAACGTCCATAGCCTTTCCCTACCAGCTTGCCTTTTTAACGCCTGGTATCTCACCGCGCAGGGCCAGCTCTCGAAAACAGATCCGGCAAAGTCCGAACTTGCGATAGTAAGCCCGCGGACGCCCACAGCGCCCGCAACGGTTGTATTTACGCACCTTGAACTTCGGCTCGCGCTTCTGCTTGTTGATCAATGCCAGTTTCGCCACGTTACTCCTTTCGGAAGGGCATGCCGAGATGTCCCAGCAAAGCCTGCGCTTCATCGTCTCGTTTCGCGGTGGTGACAATCGTTACATCCATACCGAAGATTTTCTTTACCTTATCCCTTTCGATCTCCGGGAAGATAAGCTGCTCCCGCAGGCCCAAGGTATAGGCTCCACGGCCGTCAAACGAGTTGGGCGAGAACCCTCGAAAGTCACGGATCTGAGTGGCTGCGAAGTTGAAAAACCTCTCCAGGAAGTGGTAGGCGCGCTCTCCGCGCAGGGTAACGTGAGCACCTACGATCATCCCCTTACGAAGCCTGAAGTTGGAGATCGCCCTCTTGGCCTTGGTTATGCTAGGACGCTGACCAGTGATCATTGCGAGATCCGCAACTATGGGTTCAATCAGTTTGGAGTCCTGCGCAGCCTCTCCAGCGCCAACGTGAACCACAACCTTCTTGATGCGAGGAACCTGCATAACGTTGCTGTAACCGAACTCCTTCTTCAGTGCAGTAACAACCTTCTTGCGGTAATGATCGCGTAAGATGCTCATGAACCTACCTCCCCACCACAGCTTTTACAGACCCGGACCCGCCTATCACCGCGGCGTTCCAAATGAACACGGCTGGGTCTCGAGCACCTCGGGCAAACAAGCATCACGTTGGAGCGATCCATAAAGGCCGGCTTATCGATAATGCCGCCGGGCTTCCTTGCGCCAGAGGCACGCTCATGTCTCTTGACCATGTTTATTCCCTCGATCTTAACGCGGCCTTTCCTGGCATCCACCTCAATCACCTTGCCCTGACGACCTTTGTCGTCGCCGGAGATAACCTCGACCAGATCGCCCTTGCGTATCGAGAGCCTCATTACACCACCTCCGGGGCGAGCGATATGATCTTCGAGAAGTTGCGCTCACGAAGTTCGCGCGCCACAGGACCGAATATGCGAGTGCCCTTGGGTTGTTTGTTCTCGTCGATTATCACACACGCGTTATCGTCAAAACGCACGTAGCTGCCGTCCGGACGGGATATCTCCTTACGTGTCCTAACTATGACCGCCTTGGCCTTGTCACCCTTACGGATTGATGCCGTGGGAAGAGAAGACTTTACTGCGATGACGACAATGTCGCCAACACCCGCATAACGCCTGCGTGTGCCGCCCAGCACCTTAATCACGCGCGCGGTCTTTGCTCCGGTGTTATCGCTGATCACCAATCGTGAGTTGTCCTGAATCATCTCTCCTCTCCCACTACCCTGATCACACGGAAGTGCTTGAGTTTGGAGAGCGGTCGAGTCTCTTCGATCTCTACGCGATCCCCCACCTTGCAGCGGTTCTCTTCGTCATGGACGTGGTATCTGTGCCTCTTGGTTATATATTTCTTGTAGGTAGGGTGCATAGCTTTACGAGACACCTGCACAACAACAGTCTTTTCGGGTTTATCAGAGATAACCTCGCCTATGAGCCTTTTACGCGGGCTCATTTTCTCCCCTTGGATGTCTTTACGGATCTCGACTTAGTTTTGGAAGCCTCATTGGCAGTAGTATTTTTTGTGGTGGAAGCCTTGGACTTAGTTGAGGTTTTCTTTTTTGCGGCAGAGTTCTTGGCAGGGGCTTTCTTCTCAGGCTTGGTTTCAGCCTTCTTTGTCTCCCTTTGACTCTTCTTAGGCAACTGGATCAGACCAAGTTTGTCCTCACGAAGTATCGTCTGAATCCTTGCGATGTCACGACGGATCGCACGCAAACGCAGCGCGTTTGGGAGCTCCTCTGTGGGACGACGCAAGCGCAGCCGGAACTCTTCTTCGCGAAGCTCTCGAACCTCGTGGTCGAGCTCTTCACGGGTCATGGAACGGAGTTCAGATGCCTTCATAATGGATCCCCTCTTCACGCTTTATAATCTTAGTTTTTACGGGCAGCTTGCTTGAGGCTTCCTTAAGAACGGCGCACGACGCCTCATCGGAGAGCCCCTCAATCTCAAAGATGATCCGGCCCGGCTTGATAGGGGCCACCCAGAACTCAGGCGCGCCCTTGCCCTTACCCATCCGCACCTCAAGCGGTTTCTTGCTGACGGGCTTGTCCGGGAATACCCGGATCCAAAGCTTGCCGTCCTTTCTGAGCTTTTTGGTCAGGACCACACGACTGGCCTCAATCTGACGAGCAGTCAACCAGCAGGGCTCTATAGCCATGAGGGCATACTCACCGAAGGAGATTCGAGAACCTGCGGTCGCCTTGCCCTTCATTCGACCGCGCTGCTGCTTACGCCATTTGCTACGTCGAGGCATCAACATGGTTACTTTCCCCAGGTCTCGGCTGCGCCGCCCTTGCAGATCCAGACCTTAACCCCAATCGTACCTGCGATCGTGTAGGCGGTTTCCTGCGCGTAGTCGATATCTGCCGCAAGTGTCTGAAGTGGAACCTGACCGGCCCATTGCCGTTCACTGCGGGCAATCTCGGCGCCACCTAGACGACCGGATACGACGACCTTGATCCCGCGAGCGCCCAGCTTCATCGCCTGGATTACAGCACGACGCATAGCCCTGCGGTGAGCAACACGAGCCTCAAGCTGGGTCGCGATCATGCGAGCCACGACGCGACTCTCGAGCTCAGGCACCCGGACAACCTCAACATAGATGCTAATCGGCTTACCAACAAGCTGCTTCAGCTCTTCAGATAAAGCCTCAAGGTTGGCCCGCCTCTGCCCGATCACCATACCAGGACGGGCAGTAGAGATCGTCACCGCAATCTTGGTGCCCACGCGACGAACAACCAAATTGGAGACTGCGGCATCGGCAAGTTTGGTATAGATGTAGCGCTTGATCCGAATATCTTCGGCCAGGTGCTCGGCATAGTGCCTCTCGTCAAACCACTGGGATTGCCACTCCTTAGTGTAGCCGAGCCTGAATCCGTAGGGGTGAACCTTCTGTCCCATTATTCTGTCCTCTTTTCGTCGGATATCTTTACCGTAAGATGAGCAAATCTTTTACGTATAATCACCCCGCGACCGCGAGGAGCAGCACGCAGCCTCCTCATTATGGGCCCGGTGTCCGCACGAGCATCCACCACAAAGTAACCCTGGCGCTCAAACTTCGCCTTACCCAATCTGGATTCGGCGTTGGCGATAGCCGACCTAAGGGTCTTGAGGATCGGTTCCTTGCTCGGCTTGTTAAGGAACGCGAGTATCCTGAGGGCCTCGTCCACCTGTCGACCGCGAATCAACCCTAAGATCCTCGTAAACTTCTTTGCAGATCCGCGAACGAACCTTGCACGTGCAATCACCTCGCTCATCTCTTCTTCCTTCTAGTTTCACTTGCCTCTTTCTTTCCGCCGTGATGGCCGCGATAGGTACGTGTAGGCGCAAACTCACCCAGCTTGTGACCGACCATCTGTTCGGTGATGTAGACCGGTATAAACTTGCGTCCGTTATGCACCGCTATCGTATGCCCCACAAACTCCGGGGGTACTGTGGAACGCCGCGCCCACGTGCGGATCACCTTCTTCTGCTTGCGGGTATCCAGCGCCATCACCTTCCCAAGGAGCCCCTCATCCACATAGGGGCCTTTCTTGAGCGAACGTCCCACTACTTCCTCCTTTTAACGATCAGGCGGTTTGAGGCTTTCTTCCTGTTCCGCGTCTTCTTACCCTTGGCGATCAATCCGGTGCGCGAACAAGGCGGACGGCCACCCGATGCCTTACCTTCCCCGCCGCCCATGGGATGATCCACTGGGTTCATGGCGACGGCACGAGTCCGAGGACGCCTGCCCATGTGACGCCTTCTGCCTGCCTTACCCAGGCTTACCTTTCCATGCTCAGGGTTGGAAACACGACCTATCGTAGCATAACATGAGGTGTTAAAGAGCCTCACCTCCCCTGAGGGGAGCTTGAGGAACGCACGCTCCCCCTCCTTTGCAAGTATCTGGGCCGACGAACCAGCGCTCCGAACCATACGTCCCTTGGTGCGGGGGAATATCTGAAGATTGTGAATCTCGATCCCCACCGGAATATTTAAAAGCGGCATTGCATTCCCCAAACGAAGAGGGGCCTCAGGCCCTGCAACAACCTGATCGCCTCTCGCAAGCCCGTCAGGTGCGAGTATATATCGGTACTCGCCGTCCCGATGACACACCAACGCGATGTTGGCGGTGCGATTAGGATCGTACTGAATAGATACGACCTTAGCCGCAATACCTATCTTGTCGTCTCGCTTGAAGTCTATAATGCGGTAGTGCCGCTTCTGGCCACCCCCGCGATGTGGTGCGGTGATACGCCCCTGGTTGTTGCGACCGCCCGTCTTACGCAAGGGCTCAAGCAGAGATTTGTGGGGCTTAGTGCTGGAGACCTCTTTATCGTAAAGCACCTCGTAGGAGCGGCGTCCAGGTGTAATTGGCTTGTACTTCTTAACTCGTGATACTACTCGTCCCATCAGGCTCCTCCTGCGAGCTCCTCGATACGCTCGCCCTTGGCCAGCCTCACCACAGCCTTCTTCCAATCCGAGCGTTTACCTTCAAACCGACCGAGGCGCTTGCGTTTGCCCTTGACCTTCATGATATTAACGTCCTTAACGTGAACATGGAACAGCTCCTCAACCGCTGCACGCACTTGGTACTTATTAGCGTCTATGGCAACCGCTAAGATGTACTGCCCATTCTCATCTCGTGCTATAAGAGACTTTTCGGTTACTATAGGATGGCGAATTACAAACCTGGGGTCACTCATCTGTACCTCTCAACGAGCGGCTTGCAAGCCGACTTAAACAGAACAAGCTTCTGGCGACGCCAGACTGCGTAGGCGTTAAGATCGGCCTCTGTCATCAGATCCAAAGCGGGTATGTTGCGTGAGGCACGAACAAGTTCTGGTGAGTACTCTCGCGCTACAACAAGCATAGAGCCAGATTCCTTCTCTCGGACAGGCGCCAGAGCCTGGACCACAAACCTGGTCTTGGGTTCTTCAAGTTCAATATCCTCCATGACCACAACGTTGCCTGTCTGCAGCTTCTGCTTTAAGGCCTCAAGCAAGGCACGACGACGCATCTTCGCGGGCAACCCCTTTCGATAGCTTCGAGGCGTGGGGCCGTGCGCCACACCACCGTGCACACGGGTCGGAGAACGTCTTGCCCCCACCCTTGCTCGCCCCAGATGCTTCTGAGGGAAAAGCTTGCGTGAGGAACCCTCTACTTCACCTCTAGACTTAGTCTTGGCGGTTCCCTTGCGCATGTTAGCCCGATAGGTCTCTACCGCCTCCCAGAGAAGCGTCTCGTTCACCGGGGCGGCGAAAATCTCGTCGGGGAACTCCACAGTTCCGGCCTGGTTGCCGTCTGCTTTGAGGACTTTGATCTTCATGGTGCCGTCTTCTTTATTGCAAGGAAACCACCTACAGGACCGGGAACCGATCCCTTGAGGTAGAGAAGTTGACGCTCGGCATCCACTTTAACCACGCGAAGATTCCGAATGGTCTGCTGCTCGTTTCCGTAATGTCCTGGCATGCGGCTTCCCTTCCAGATCCTGCCTGGTGAGGTTCCAGGACCGACGGAGCCAACACGGCGGTGGTGATTTGACCCGTGGGTTCGAGGCCCCCCGTGCCAGTTATGGCGCTTCATCCCCCCGGCAAAACCTCGTCCCTTGGTCCAGCCGACCACGTCCACCCTGTCACCGGGTTCAAACATAGCCACGTCAAGTTTCTTACCGGGCGTGACGTTATCTTCAAATTCTCCTCGCACCTCAATCACCCTGGCCGGCACATGACCAAGACCAGCCTTCTTGAGGTGTCCGCGCAGAGGCTTGGTTGCGCGCTTGCGGCGGCCTATACCCAGCTGCAAGGCGGCATAGCCGTCGCGTTCGACGGTCTTGCGCTGGACTACGTGACATGAGTCTGTCTCTACAAGGGTAACAGAAGTCACCTTGCGACCGTCGGCATAAACCCTACTCATTCCGAGCTTACGTCCAAGCATTGCTTCCATGAGCGTTCCTATCCCTTCACTGAGTGTATCTCGATCTCAACACCTGCAGGAACCTCAAGACGCATGAGAGCATCCACCATCTCGGAAGTGGCCTCGCCTATCTCGATAAGACGCTTGTGTACCTTGAACTCGAACTGCTCGCGGCTGCGCTTGTCGATGTGCGGCGAACGCAGAACCGTGTAGAGCGAACGACGCGTCGGCAGAGGTATAGGACCCGAGACCTTGGCACCCGTCCGCTTGGCGATATCCACTATGTCCTTTGCCGACTGATCGAGAATCCTGTAGTCGTAGGCCTTCAGCTTGATACGAATCTTCTCTATACCAGCCATCACTCCACTACCTTGGTGACTACGCCCGCGCCTACGGTGCGACCACCCTCTCGGATCGCAAACCGGGAACCGTCCTCCAATGCAACGTCGGAGATAAGCTCCACCGTCAGTTCAACGTTGTCGCCTGGCATCACCATCTCTACTCCATCCGGAAGCGCAACAGAACCCGTAACGTCCGTAGTACGAATGTAGAACTGAGGACGATAACCGGCAAAGAACGGACTGTGACGTCCGCCCTCCTCCTTCTTTAATACGTACACCTGTCCGGCAAACTTCACATGAGGCGTAATCGAACCCGGCTTGGCTACCACCATACCACGAGCCACCTCGTCCTTGTCTACACCGCGCAAAAGAATACCAACGTTGTCTCCAGCTATAGCCTCGTCCAATATCTTGCGGAACATCTCAAGACTGGTAGCTACAGTCTTGCGGTGCATACCGAAGCCGATAAGCTCTACCTCGTCGCCAGGAACAATCCTACCGCGCTCCACCTTACCCGTTACCACCGTGCCGCGACCCGTAATAGAAAAGATGTCC
>NJBO01000013.1 GCA_005223075.1 candidate division TA06 bacterium B3_TA06
ACCAGAGCTTCATGTCGTGGCATCCCTGGGAGGTGCGGAATCCTGAGGGCGAGGTCTCGTACACCTTATCCCAGTAACGTGAGAACTGAGCTATGTTGACATCCATCCCCCAGTAAATGTTTGTATCCTCTGGCTGGGAAAAAGACAATAAGCCGAGCAAAACGATAACCATAAGGAAACTTTAGCTGGAGAGATTCAAATGTCAAGCCTGCCCTCAATGATATACCCTAGCCTTCCCAACGTCCTATCTCAGCGGGGATGAAAACTTAACTAATCGGTAAAAAGATTGATTGTTTGAGAACCGGTCTGGATTTCGCATACCGGTAGCCCCGCTTCCTTAAAAATCCTCAATACCCTAACCCCCACCTAGTAACGACCTCTTGGCGCACGAACTTCCAACTCTTGACTTTAAAACTTCTCTCCTTATAATTATCGGCTATGGGCGTATTGTTGATGCTTACAGTTTTGGCGGGAACCCCGACCGATTGGGACGTGGCAAGGACGATGCTTTCAGGGATGTTTGCAGATCTTGGTGGGCTTGAGGGTATTGAAAGTGTAGTCCTTTACGACGCCAGATACTCTTCGGATGATGCTGGATACCTGGTGCGTACGCAGCTGGCCGAGGTTCTAAGAGAACGCGGCATAGAGGTTTACCTTTCCGCACCACTCGGCGCTGAGCCGGAGGTGGAGTTGCGCTACCTTGTAAACCAACTGCGCGTGGTTCATAAACGCAGTTACCGCAAGCTGCTTCTGGGACGCAGGATGATCGAGCGATGGACACAGGCAGAAGTGGAGATAACCTTGATGAAGGACAACATGGTTATTTCACAGCAGCGTTTTGTTGACGAACAGAAAAGCGTGTTCCCTGAAAGCGAACTGGATCTGGTGCGTTCCCCGTTAACCCAGGAGTACTACACCTCATCGTCAGCGGGCAGCCTGTGGGAACCGCTGCTGGTAACCGCGATAGTGGGAACGCTCATCTATATCTTTTACGCCCCCAAGAATTGATGAACTACAGGGATACCATCCATCTTCCCAGCACAGAGTTTCCGATGCGGGCAAAGCTCCCCCAAAGAGAACCCGAGATCCTACGCTTCTGGAACGAGGCTATGATCTATGAAAAAACAATCAAGGCTAGACGTTCGGGCCAAACCTACATCCTGCACGACGGACCGCCCTACTCCAACGAGCATGTCCATCTCGGGACTGCACTCAACAAGGTGGTTAAGGATTTCATCGTTAAGTACCGTTCGATGAACGGTTTCTTCACACCCTTTGTGCCGGGCTGGGACAACCACGGTATGCCCATCGAAAACAACGTCCTGGCCGAGTTCCGTAAGCGAGGGGAACCTGTCGAACGAGGGGCGATCCGCAAACGCTGCCGGGAGTACGCGGCGCATTTCGTGGATGTCCAACGCGATGAGTTCATGCGGCTCGGCGTGTTCGGCGAGTGGGAAAACCCTTACCTGACGATGTCACGGCTATACGAAGCCGAGATACTACGAATCTTCGCCAAACTTGTAGAGCGTGGCTACATCTACCGCGATCTGCGGCCCATCCACTGGTGCACCACCTGCCAGACCGCTCTGGCCGATGCAGAGATCGAGTATCATGAGAAGAGTTCCTACTCCATATGGCTGCGGTTTCCACTGCTTGAAGACCCTGACCGTATCTTCGGCGGGGATAAGGAGGGCTCCTATGCCCTTGTCTGGACCACAACACCATGGACTGTCCCCGCGAATCTGGCCCTGACGGTAAGGCCGGACTTCGAGTACTACGTTGTGAAGAGGGACGAAGAGCGCTACCTTCTGGCCAAGGCGCTCTATGAACAAACGGCTAAAGAGCTGGGATGGAACGAGGGAGAGATCGAGATAGAGCGCCGTCTGGAGGGCGAGCAACTCAGAAACCTCCAGTTCAGACATCCAATCTTCGATCGGCCCTCTCCGGTATTGGAGGGTGATTTCGTCACCGCGGATCATGGCGCCGGCATTGTTCACACCGCACCCGGCCACGGCGAGGATGACTTCCGGATAGGCAAGAAATACGGGCTAGAGATCCTCTGCCCGGTGGATGAGAAGGGGCACTTTACCGCAGAGGCAGGCAAACGTTTTGCAGGCCTGGATCTACAGCAGGGCAACGAGGAGGTGCTGGCCGCACTTAGAGAGGCCGGTAACCTTTTAAAACAGGACATCCTAGAGCACCAGTATCCCTACTGCTGGCGCTGCCATAAGCCTTTGGTCCTCCGCACCACCATGCAGTGGTTCATGAACGTGGATCATGAAGGGCACCGGGATAAGGCTTTGGCTGAGATTGGGAAGGTGGATTGGGTACCGGCGGAGTCCTACGAGCGCATCAAGGCGGCAATCGAGACTCGTCCTGACTGGTGCCTTTCCCGGCAGCGGTTCTGGGGGGTTGGAATCCCTGCATTCTACTGCAACGAGTGCGGCGAAGCTATACTGGATGCGGAGTTGGTGCGGCGCACCGCTGACCTGGTAAAGAGGTATTCGGCCGACTTCTGGTTCGAGCCGGACGTTATGAAGCACTTTCCGGACCTCACCTGTCCTAAGTGCGGGGGTAAAAACCTCAGGCCGGAGCGAGACATCCTGGATGTGTGGTTCGACTCATCCTGTTCCTCGCTGATTGTTTGCCGGAACTGGGAAGGGCTGCGCTGGCCTGTGGATTTGTTCCTTGAGGGTCCGGATCAGCATCGGGGATGGTTCAACGCCTCGCTTATGACCAGCCTGGGTGCGGAAGGACGCTCACCTTACCTGCAAGTGGCAACCACTGGCTGGGCGGTGGATCAGGAGGGTAAAGCTATGCACAAATCGCTCGGCAACTATATAGCCACCGAAGAGATTGTGAATAGTTACGGTGCGGATGTGCTGAGATTGTGGGTTGCCTCATCTGATTTCACACGTGACGTTCGAGTAAGCCGCGAGATTCTGGATCGTGTAGTTGACGCCTACCGCAAGATCCGCAACACCCTCCGCTTCCTCCTGGGCAACCTCGCTGATTTCAGCGAAGAAGAGCGCGTGCCCTACAAAGAGCTTGGCTCGCTTGAGCGCTATATCCTTCACGAGCTGCAAAAACTGGTAAGCAAGGTGCGCAACGGGTTCGACAACCTGGCGTTCCACCGGGCGTTCCAGGCGATCCATGCCTTCTGTGGTGTCACGCTCTCCAGCTTTTATCTGGATGTGGTAAAGGATACCCTTTACACCCGGGGCAAGCGCTCGAAGATCAGATGCTCGGTGCAGACCGTGATGGCCGAGGTGCTCGATACGTTAATCCGGCTTCTTGCTCCTCTGGCCAGCTTCACCGCAGAGGGAGCCTACCGCGCATCCCCTTTGGAGAGGACCGAAGAAAGTGTTTTCTTGCTTAGCTTCCCCAAGGTAGACCCCTCGCTTGAGGATCGCGAGCTCGCCTACGAGTTCTCCCACCTCCTATCCGTACGCGAGGAGGTTCTCAAAGCGCTTGAAGAACGACGCACCGCAGGCAAACTCAAGGCGTCAATCGATGCAAAGGTTAGCCTCGCCGCTAAAGATGACTCCCTGGCTCAACTTCTAAAGAAATACGAATCCCATCTGCCGGAGCTATTTATCGTCTCCCAGGTGAATCTCATGGAGTGGGACAAGATGCCGGAAAAAAGCAGGAAAAACGATCTGGCAGTAGAGGTTCAAAGGCCCAAGGGAGAAAAATGCGTGCGCTGCTGGCTGTGGTCCGAGAGTGTGGGGACCCATCCAGACCACCCGGAGATCTGCGATAAATGCTATGAGGCTATAGCTGATGACCAAACGTAATCGGCAAAGGTATGCGCGAAAACTTCTTGCAGAGAAACTGCACCTGCTTAGAGAAATAGGGGTGGAAGAGAAGGCCTTGGCCGAGTTGGCAAGGGAGGCCTCGGGAGACCTCTCGAGCTTCACCTTCCATATGGCCGATCAGTCCGGTGAAACCTACCGTAGAGAGCTGAAGGCAAGTTTGACCTCAGAACAGACACGCATCCTGCGGGCCATAGACGAGGCACTCAAGCGCATATACAACGGCACATTCGGGATATGCTCACGCTGCGGGGCTAAGGTTCAAAGAGAAAGACTGGACTACGTCCCCTATGCAAAGCACTGTATCAAGTGTCAGCGCTCGCTAGAAGGCTCCTGAACTCCTTATTCAAACCCTCCAGCAAAGCCCTGTATCCCCTCACCTTCAAGGTCACGCTTTCAGGACACTCGATGCGTTCCAACACGTCTCCCGCCTCGTAGAAACGGTGCTCCCATTCAGGATGAGAGCGAGGGATCTTAACCTCCACCTCTATAAGAATCTCTGCTGCAAGCTCTCGGATACGTCTGCGCAAGCCCTCCAGCCCCTGCGAGTGAAGGGCCGACACGAAGGTCGCCTCTTCGTATCTTCGTGCCAACTTCTCCTTCACGATCTCATCGAACAAGAGATCGCTCTTGTTAAGCACAAGCACCCTGGGAATCCCCTCTGCACCTAACTCTACAAGATGGCGCTCGACAACCTCTATCTTTTGATCGAGATGCCGGTCACTTGAGTCAGCAACGTGAAGAACAACGTCGGCCTCGGATATCTCTTGAAGCGTCGCCCGAAAACTTGCCACAAGCTGGGTAGGGAGGTTCTTGATGAGACCAACGGTATCGGTGAGTAGCATGGGGATGTTTTCTTCAAGTTCCACCACGCGGGTTGTGGAGTCAAGGGTGGAAAAGAGCCTAGAGGAGACAAAGGTGTGTTCGGCGGCTAGTGCGTTGAGAAGTGTTGATTTCCCGGCGTTGGTATAACCGGCCATGGTAACGGTTAAAAGCCTCTTGCGGCGCTTTCGCTGGGTGTCCCGCTCACGTTCGATGTGATCGAGCTCCTTCTTCAAACGGTTGATCCGCTCCTGGATACGACGTCTATCCACCTCCAATTTGGTCTCTCCAGGGCCGCGCGTGCCGATCCCCACGGCACGGCCGCCGAGTGCTCCTGAACGACCGCCCAGGCGCGAGAGCTCCCGTCCCCAGCCTGTGAGCTTAGTATACTGGTACTCGAGCTGGGCAAGCTCAACCTGGGTATTGGCCTCCCCGCTGCGCGCATGGAGAGCGAAGATGTCGAGTATCAACGCAGTGCGGTCTATGGTGCGGCGCTTGAGTTCCTCGGCGATGAAACGCAGCTGGGTAGGGGTAAGGGGGTTATCGAATATCACAAGGTCGATCGCAAGCTGTGAGCATATCGCCTTAAGGTAGGCAAGCTTGCCACGACCTACGAAGCTGCGGGGATCGGGCTTTTGCCGGATCTGAAGGATCTTCTCTACAACCTCTGCACCGGCGGTCTCAGCCAGTGCGGCGAGCTCGGCAAGGCTGTCCACGGCGTCCCAGCGTAAGCGGTTATCACGGGCAACCGCAACCAGAAGTACGCGCTCAGCTTTCGGCTTTTCTTGTGAGAACATAGATAAACCGCCTCGCAGCCGTGAATGCGGTGCCTAAAAGAAGACCTCGTATCACCCAATTCATATAATACGGGATAGCTATCAAGGCCACCCCTATGATGAAGACCCGGGTCGGTCTGTCAAAGAACCCAACCTTGCAGTGGATACCTACCCCTTCGGCACGGGCGCGTACGTAGCTTATAGAGTAGGAGGCGAAAAGAAGGGCGAACAGCAACGCGGAGTCGAGTTTACCGAAATCGAAGAAAAGAAAGATCCCAAGGAAGATAATGAACTCTGAGACCCGATCGAGTACCGAATCGAGGAAAGCTCCCTTGGCCGACGCCTTGCCAAGCGCACGCGCCACCTCGCCGTCCACGATATCCCAGGCCGCGGCAAAAAGGATAACCCCGCCTGCGGCACGCATCCAGCCGGAGACACCGCTGGCGAAACCACGGTACATGAGGATAAAGGCCACGCCGGTGAATAAAATCCCTGCCATAGAGATAACGGCGGGAGGCATCCCTAACCGGACAAAGCTCTTCACCAGCGGCGAGACAAGCCACCGGAAGCCCGCATAAACCTTACCGCGTGTTTCCCGAGACCAGGACAACGAGCTCCCCTTTCAATACGATCTCACGCAAGGTTTCTGTAAGATGTTCGAGATCGGTACGTGCCACCTGTTCAAAGCGCTTGGTCAACTCACGCGCAAGCACAACCTGGCGATCAGGACCGAGAACTTCAAGGAGATCACGAGCTATTTTGGGCAAACGAAGTGCGGTTTCATAAAGGATTATGGTACCTCGTTCTTCGGCAAAGGAACGGATCTGGATCTTGCGTCTTCCCGACTTCTTTGAAAGGAATCCAACGAACAGGAACCGGTCGGTTGGGAGGCCGGAGACGACCAAAGCGGCAAGGATGGCCGAAGGACCGGGGATGGGAACAAGATTGATCCCCTGCTTTACGGCCTCGCGCACAAGGTAGAATCCAGGGTCTGATATAGCCGGGGTGCCGGAGTCGGATACCAGTGCAAGGATTTCTCCGTTCGAGAGTTTTGCCAGAAGAGAGGGAGTGCGTGAAGTTTTGTTGGCGTCGTTGTATGAAATGAGAGGCTTGTGAATGTCGTAGTGGGTAAGCAGCGATCTTGTCCGACGGGTATCCTCGCAGACCACAAGATCCACCGCTCTCAGGACATCAAGCGCCCGCAGGGTAATATCTGCCATATTCCCTATCGGGGTGCTCACGATGTAAAGGGTGCCGCGTTCGATCAAAAGATCTGTTCTTTGATGTGGTCAAAAAACTTTAGGTTATTGAGCGCAAACCGGTAGTCCTGAAGCGCCTTGCGGAAGACGGTGATGTGTCTGCCACCGGAGATGGTGGAAAGCGAGTCTGCCAGCAGGTTGAAGAAGGCGGCGAATCCACGCACCAGGCTATCTGTATCCACCTTGGGTGCGCCCGTGAACCTGGCGTCATCTGTGATCTTGAAACTCTCGAAGAAGGTATGCTCCTTGGCAACACCTTTAAGCGAGATCTCTGCTATCTTCTTCACGATGTTGCGTCCAAGGATCGCCGTGAACTCTTCAAGCAGACGGTTTGCAGAGGTTATCAAAAGTTCAACCTGAGCAGATGTAGCGTATGCCGCCTCCTCAGGCACCTCCCGAATGATCTTGATGGAGAGCTCCGAACCCCATTCCTTGAGGTACTTGAAGAGATCATCTGGGGTTCGCCCGCCTGGAGCCAGATATACGGTGGAAACCTCACCTTCCTTCACCAAAACGTAGGACTTCTCGTTGCGACGAGTTATCACCAGTATGCCTGAAAAGTTCTGCACCGACAGGTCACGCAGGAGATTTAGGGGAGGCACACTGCGAGCATCCACCTCCCGAACCACGTTTTCATCCCGCAAGCCGACGATTATCATCACCAAAAGCTGATCGTCGGCGAACGCAACGTTCACAAGTGAGGAGTCGGTGTGCTTGATCTTCTCATCTACATCCATGAGGGCAACCTCTTTGGTAGGAACATTGTTGGCGACCCGCATAATAGTTGCAAGCTCCCCCTGGCGCACGAGCAGGATATCGAAGGAATCCGGGTAGTCTATGGTGATGTAATAGGAGCGCTTAAAAGCCCGGTGCTTCTTGGCAAAGTGCAGCAGCTCATTGAGATCGACGAACTCAGCACGCAGCGAAAAAAGCACGAGCTTTTCCCTTGGAAACCTCATGCCTCCTCACTGTCAAATACCAGCTTGCCGCACGCAAGCCTGACGCGATAGGAGCGCCGCCCCTGACCGTTGATAAGTATCCTGGCTAAAGGATTGGCAACGAGCCGCTCTATAGTTCTCTTAAGGGGCCTTGCCCCGAATCGTTGATCAAATCCCTCGCGCATCAAAAGCTCCTTTACCTCATCTGAGAAACGAACCTTGATTCCTTTATCCTCCAGCCTCTCTTTAAGTCGCCCAAGCTCCAGTTCCACAATAAAACCCATATGTTCCAGCGTAAGCGGCTTGAACACCACTATCTCGTCAATGCGGTTGAGGAACTCCGGGCGGAAGTTCGCTGCCAGATGCCTATCCAGCTCATCCTTGCCGAGCTCGCCGCCGCTATCCAGTATCTCCTGCGAAGCGATGTTTGATGTCATAATAACCACTGTATTGGCAAAGTCAACCGTCCGACCCTGGCCGTCCGTAAGGCGACCGTCGTCCAGAAGCTGAAGGAGTATGTTGAACACGGCAGGATGAGCCTTTTCAACCTCGTCGAGAAGGATAACCTGGTAGGGTCTGCGGCGCACCGCCTCGGTAAGCTGACCTCCTTCCTCGTAGCCCACATAACCCGGAGGCGCACCCACGAACCGGGCGACCGAGTGTTTCTCCGAGTACTCGCTCATATCCATTCGCAGGAGCGCCGCCTCGTCGTCGAACAAAAACCACGCAAGGCTTCGCGCAAGCTCGGTCTTGCCGACACCTGTGGGACCTAGGAAGAGGAAGGAACCGATGGGACGGGCAGGATCGGAAAGCCCTGAGCGCCCCCTGCGAATCGCGTCTGCCACCGCACGAACCGCCTCGTCCTGATCGATGAGCCGCTCGTGGATACGCTCTTCCATCCTTAAAAGCTTTTCGGCCTCCCCTTTGAGCATATTGGCCACCGGTATCCCTGTCCAGCGCGAGATAGTCTCGGCAATCTGCTTTGCATCAAGTATCTGGCCTATCCCCTTGTCTTTCAGGTATGCACTGCGCTCGGCCACGTAATCGGCCTGAATCTTGTCCGCCTCTTTCTTGAGCCGTGCCGCACGGGTGTAGTCCTGAATCTTGACCGCCTCCTGACCCTCACGGGTAAGCTCGGCCAGCCGCTGCCCCTTCTGGCGGATCTCAGGCGGCAGGGAGTACATATCCAGCTTGAGATAGGCTGCCGCCTCGTCGAGCACGTCGATAGCCTTGTCAGGGAGATGGCGACCGGCAATGTAGCGTGATGAGAGCCTGGCAGCGGCCTCTAGGGCGTCATCTGCGATCTTCACCCCGTGATGGGCCTCGTAGCGGTCGCGGAGTCTTGCAAGTATCAGGATCGTTTCCTCGATCGTAGGTTCATCCACGTATACAGGCTGGAACCGGCGCTCCAAAGCCCCATCCTTCTCGATGTGCTCGCGGTACTCCTTGAGTGTGGTTGCGCCCACGCACTGAATCTCGCCGCGCGACAGGGCGGGCTTGAGCAGGTTGGCCGCATCAATCGCTCCCTCGGCAGCGCCCGCACCAACTATGGTGTGCATCTCGTCGATAAAAAGGATAACGCTACCGCGATTCTCTTTGAGCTCATTAAGAACCGCCTTCAGCCGCTCCTCGAACTCACCGCGGAACTTGGTGCCGGCAACCAGCTGACCCATGTCAAGCGCCAGAACCCGTGAGTTGCGAATGATCTCAGGCACCTCGCCCGCGACTATCTGCTGCGCAAGCCCTTCAACTATAGCGGTCTTTCCGACCCCTGCCTCGCCTATCAGCGCAGGGTTGTTTTTGGTGCGTCGGGAAAGTATCTCAATCACCCGGCGTATCTCGTCGTCGCGGCCGATCACAGGGTCAAGCTTGTCCTCCTTTGCAAGTTGAGTTAGATCGCGAGTGTACTTTTTCAAGGATTGGTAGTGGCTTTCAGCATCAGGAGAGGTAATACGCTGCGTGCCTCGTATCTTCTGCAAGGCATGGTAGACCTTATCGGTAGTGACCCCGAAGTCCGAAAGCACCCGTGCCGCCACCCCCTCGCGCTCCTCGGTCAGGGCAAGAAAGAGATGTTCTGTGCCTATATACTCATCCTTGAGCCGCCCTGCCTCCTCTGAGGCACGATCCAGTACGCGCTTTAATCGAGGGGTAAGGTAGGCCTGCTCGGTCCCGCCCCCAGCCCCCACAACTTTCGGCAATCTATCGAGTTCACGTTCAAGACGCTCAACAAAGTATTCCGAGGCGATGCCCATCTCCGATAGAACCTGCGGCACAAGCCCCTGCTGTTGCGTAAGCAGCCCGAAAAGCAGGTGATGCGCGTCAAACTCGGTGTGCTGAAAGCGAGTTAAAGACTCCTGTGCCAGGGCCAGCGCTTGCTGCGCCCTCTGGGTAAAACGGTCTAATCTCATGACAACTAATAGTTTAGCAGGATAGGTGGCTTTGTCAATACAAAAGAACCCTTCCTCCCAGGGATTGATGAGGCTTTTCCGGGGGGAAAAAAGGTGTACAAAAACTACCCGAAAGCTGGTCAGATGCTGGTCAAAAGTTGGTCAAAAGGTGGACATTTTGCGGGTCCGATGCCGAATAAGTGGGACAAAAGATGGACAAAGGCGCGACTGCGTCGCCATTGCAAATATCAAATTGCAAATTTTAAAATGCGATTGCTCCGCAAGCGTCGCCCTCCGGTGCAAAAGTCAAAGTGCAAAGTGTAAAATGGAAGGGTCAAGGGGTGACGCTCACAGCTGACAGCTCACAGCTGACGGCAGGGGACGCGACTTCGTCGCGAATGCAAATATCAAATTTACTCCGCAAGCGTCGTCCTTCGGACAAAATGCAAATTTCAAAATGATGGGGCGGGAAGCAGACGTCTGGGGTAAAAAAGTGGGACAAATAACAGCTCACAGCGGACAGCTGACGGCAGAGGGCGCGACTGCGTCGCCATTGCAAATATCAAATTGCAAAATGCAAATTTTAAAATGCGAATAGCTCCGCAAGCGTCGCCCCTAAACTAAAATGTCATTGCGAGCGAACCCGGTGAGCGAAGCAATCTCGCCCCCTCACCGCCGCTTCGCGCCGTTGTGGGGACCCCAGGCTATCTCACAAGAACGACCTTGAGCGCAGGTGCTTGAGAGTCTTGCGGCACTATGAAGTAAACACCAGGGCTGTGATTTTCTCCCCAGGTCAAAGTTCCGTTTTGAGCCGGGGATTCTATCTCGTCAACCTTGCGGCCCGAGGCGTCGAAGATTGAAGCTCGAAAGCCATCGGGGCTATCTTGATATCGCAGCACTATTTGAGAACCGATGGAGGTTATCACTTCCCAGTTGGGCGGCTTTTCAACAATCGGTGGCTCCGCTACCCCTATCCCCATGTCCCAGTCGGTGATCATTGCAAAGGCCTCGAAGATGGTGTCCGGGTTGGGGCGGGTATACACCCACACGATACGATCGTTGCAGCAGGCAACCGCAGGAGGCTGAGTGTGGCCCCAACAGTTCACGGTATCCGCTCCCCAGGGCGGGGTGTACTCAAACAGGGTGGTGCGGCGTATCGGTTCGTTGTCCTGGATATATCCCAGTATCCCTCCACCATGATCCCAGGTACGCAGTTCTCCATCAGGATAGTCATAGCGGGTTCTTATGTGAGTGTAGGCAAAGCTGTCGTTAGGGGCAACGGCCGTGGAATACCAGCCTCTTGAACCGCCATGTGCACCCCACAAGGTATCTTGCCATATCAGCCCGCGTATGGGATGGCGCGTCAGGCCACGATCACTGAACACCCGACCTACAATAAGCGGATAACAACTCGGATCTTTCCAGAACATCACGAAGCGGTCGTTATCCAGCCAGTAGGACTCAACCCGGTGGCCCCTAGAGCTATCCTCGTTCACCAGATGCCCCATCGGCTCCCAGGGTAGGATAGATTCATCCTCGGCGTCAAACACCTGAAACCTGGGATAAGATATTGCATTCGGAGGAAGGCGAAGCTCATGCCAGGTTACCACCAGGTCGCCTGCATCATTCAGCGCCACACCAGGATAGTTTAAATTGGCATCATCAGGGAGATCGCCGTGAACCCTGAATGGATCACCCTGCGGACCGCCCTGGAAAGAATAACGTCTTGCGTAAATCGTATCACCATCCCAGACTATAGCAAACTCGGCCTGGTCGTTGAGACTCACCGCAACCGCTCTGTTGGAGCTGGGAACATATCCCTGATAGCCTGTCTGAGGAGAACCCAGGGGATTGCCGCTCGTGTCAAAAAGCTGTAAGCGTAAAAACGCCTCATCAGGATTCGGATAAGGATGCTCTGTCCAGAGCAGGACGGTATTTCCTGCTGAATCCATGTCAAGATGGGAACCGCCTATCCGGTGGGTGTCCGCAACCTTGGTTATCTTGTAGGCGTCGGTTAAAGGGCTGCCGTCCGGGTCAAAGAAACGCACGAAAAGCTCTAGCTCATCGAAGGGGGGGTAATCAACCAGCAGGTGGTCTACCCATGCTACGGCAAACCGCCCGTCAGATGCCATTGCTGTGCGCAGGCACCTCTGATCATGGCCTGGCTCAGCCTCGGCGATGCGAAAGGGCCCTACGAGTATATCACCCCACAGGGTTAAAGCTAAGAGGCTTATATTAAGCATTACTGCCTCCTTTCGTCTCAGTATAAGCCAATTCTCCGGCAATGTCAAACTGTTTAGGGTTGGTCAGATCAAATAGTATCAGAATTTTAACGATAGGCGCCGCCGTTTTATGGGTATATGTACTGGCGGTTAAGGATTCTTACCGCGCCTTGCGTTTGGCGGCGGGCTTGCGAAAGCGCGGGACCTTACCCTTGGTTATTACCTCTTCGCCTATGGTGCACTCCACGTATCCTTTCTTCTTGCGATCGGGCAGCTCGAACATGATGTCGAGCATGGTCTGCTCCATGATCGAGCGCAGACCCCTGGCACCTGAGCCGCGTTCGTTTGCCCGCTGCGCAACCGCCTCGAGCGCCGCGTCTGAAAAGCGCAGCTTTATGCCCTCCATGTCGAAGTAGTGCTGGTATTGATTCAGTATAGCGTTGCGCGGTTCGGTCAGGATGCGCACCAGGGCGGCTTCGTCAAGGGATGTCAAGGATACGACAACCGGGATGCGCCCCACAAGCTCAGGGATAAGTCCATAGTGAACCAGATCCTCAGGCTCAACACGGGCAAGTATCTCATCGTCTGAGAGGTCCTCCACCCTGTCGCGTTGGATACCGAATCCTATCGCGGTCTTGCGAAGCCTGGAGCGGATGATTGGCACCAGGCCGTCGAACATCCCTCCGAAGACGAAAAGGATACCGCGGGTGTCCACCGGTATGAACTGCTGCTCCGGATGCTTGCGCCCACCGCGCGGCGGCACGTTGGCCACGGTTCCTTCGATGATTTTGAGAAGCGCCTGCTGCACCCCTTCGCCCGAGACGTCGCGGGTGATCGAGGGCGAGTCAGAGCGCCGTCCCAGCTTGTCTATCTCATCAAGATATATGATACCAGTCTGCGCTCGTTCCAGATCGTAGTTGGCGGCCTGCAGAAGTCTGAGTATGATATTCTCAACGTCTTCCCCAACGTAACCCGCCTCGGTAAGTGGGGTTGCATCGGAGATCGAGAACGGGACGTTCAGGTATCGCGCCATGGTCTGAGCAAGCAGGGTCTTGCCAACCCCGGTAGGACCGATGAGTAGTATGTTTGCCTTCTCGATCTCAACACCCTTGCGTCGGGTTATCAACCGCTTGTAGTGATTGTATACGGCGACCGAGAGCACCTTCTTTGCTCGCCCCTGGGCTATTACGTACTTGTCGAGATGCGCCTTGAACTCGGCGGGCGTGGGTAGGCTGGTAAGGGAAAACGTCTGCTCTGCCCGCTCCTCGTTATCTATGACACCTGCAAACAGCTTAACGCATGAATCGCAGATGTAGCCCCGGCGTCCTGAGATCATACGCTTCACGACCTGCTTTGGCCGGCCGCAGAACGAGCAGACTACCTCGTGACTAGCTCTTTTTTGATCCTTCTCGCTCACGGGTAGGTTCCAGTATCTCGTCTATCAAGCCATAGGCCTTTGCCTCATCCGGGCTCATGAAGTAATCGCGATCGGAGTCTTGCTTGATCCTCTCCATATCCTGACCGGTAGTTTCGGCAAGTATCTCGTTAAGCTTCTTGCGCCACTTCAGGAGCTCCTTTGCGTGTATCTCCACGTCTGCGGCCACCCCTGAAAGCCCTGAGATGGAGGGCTGGTGCAGCATTATGCGCGAGTTGGGCAAGGCGTAGCGCTTGCCTTTCTTGCCTGCGGCGAGAAGCACCGCCGAGATGGAAGCGGCCATCCCAACACAGGTGGTCACGATGTTTGATTTGATGTAGAGCATGGTGTCGTAGACGGCAAATCCTGAGGTAACGATACCGCCCGGCGAGTTGATGTAGAGGTTGATGTCCTTCTGGGAGTTCTCGGCATCCAGGAATAAAAGCTGGGCGATAACCAGGTTGGCGACGTTATCGTCCACCGGCGAGCCCAGGAAGATGATGCGGTCCTTAAGCAGCCGCGAGTAGATGTCGTAGGCCCGCTCACCGCGGCCCGTTTGTTCAATGACTATCGGGATATACAATTAAACCTCCTTCTGCTGCTTGCTGTAGGAGAAAATCTATAATCTTGCGTCTGCGCGCTTCGTTCATTGCTACCTCACGCCTCCAGATGGCCTGCGCCTGGGGCAAGGGAATCCCCATCCGCTCGGCGCGTTCGGCAAACCAGGCTTCAAGCTCCTCATCGGATACGCTGATCTTCTCCTTTTCAGCGATCGTCTCAATGATGATATCGAGTTTGACGTGTTCTGCCGCCTTAGGCTCGACCTCTTGACGTGCCTCGGGTGTGTCCGGGATGCGAAGGCGTACCAGTAAGTAACGAATGCGCTCTTCGACCAGCGATGGTGGAGGATCAAACGGATGCAACTCCAGAAGCTGGGCAAATATCTGATCCTCGCGCCGCTCCTGCATTATCCGTTCGGCTTCCTCGGTTGCGTCGGAGGCCAGTTTGGAACGCATCGCTTGAAGCGTCTCGAAACCCGTCTCCTTTGCGAACTCGTCCGAGAGTTCAGGCAGGCGGCGTTCCTTGATCTCGTGGATAAAGAACTTGAAGGTGGCCTCGCGTCCGGCAAGCTCACCCGCGTCGTCAGGATACCTTACCACGGCCTCCGCGATCTCATGCACCTTCTTGCCCACCAAGGCGGCGTTTATCTGGGGGAGGTTCTCCCGGTCGCCTATCTTCACAAGCACCCCGGTCTGTTTGTCCTGTTTCTTTCCGTCGCGGTAGACCGAGTAGTCGCAGCGAACGTAGTCGCCTTCCCTTGTTTCGCGATCCACCGGCTCGAACCGGGCCGAACGCTCACGCATGGTCTCCAGATGCCTTTCTACCAGCTCATCCCCGGAGGGTTTTGTGACAGGTTCCAGCTTAAGTTTGCGGTATCCACGCACCTCGATTTCAGGCATCACCTCGGCCTCGACCTCAAAGCGGAGCTCGTCTTGCTCTATGAAGTTCCAATGCGTCAGACGTCCCTGGGAAAGCGGACGGATGCGTTTATCCTCCAGCGCCTCGCGATACGCCCTTGATGCGAACTCCTCAACAAGCTCGGCCTTGACGTCTTCGGCATAGCGGGCCGCCACCATGGACACGGGCGCCTTTCCAGGCCGGAACCCAGGGAGCTTTACCCCGCGAGTGAACCGGCGCAAGAGCTTCTCGCGCTCTTTGCGAACCTCATCAGGCTCAACCTTGCCCTCGATAGCAAGAAGCCAATCCGTCTTGTGAACCACGTTGGTTTCCACTTACTTCTTTCCTTTCATTATAAAGTATACCTATGCGAGGAGGGGGAGTTGAACCCCCACGGGTTACCCCACTGGATCCTAAATCCAGCGCGTCTGCCTGTTCCGCCATCCTCGCTTAATGATTTAATTATAGGTGTGGCCAGGTGGGTGTCAACCACGCGCCAATAATCAGAGTTAAGGATAACGAACTAGTTGAAGAGTTACATTGAAACCTGACGAGCTTGACTTCCGTCGAGTGGCATGGTTGGTTCAGCTTTTCTCGTTGGAGCCATCAGCGCATCGCAGTGCTCGTGAGTTGGGAATGAACTACCGAACAGTTTACCATTTCTTTGATCGTATCCGCAGAGCTATAGCCGCAGATAATTGTAGGGATTGGCTTAGCGTCATTGCGAGCGGGAGCGAAGCAATCCCATATGTGGCACAGGACGGATGCGCCAGCAGACGTCTGGGGTATTTGTTCGTGGGGTGATTTAAAGGAAGAAAGTCAAGGAGATTGGGAGAGAAACATTTAAGGAATACTAGCGGGACTGTATTCTATACGGCGTGGTTCTAAGGGAATCTTTGTTGGAACTTCGACTTTACTCTCATCTAGCTTTACCGTAAAAGTAAGGAAAGAAGCTTCAGTTATTGGCAAAACCATTGCTAAAAGCAAGAGAACGGCCAAAAGGACAAATAGCCCCAGTAGGCCAAAAAAGAGCCACTTTAAACCTCTGAGTTTAATGGCCCCAATTATACATCCAAATGATAAGACAACCATGATAGGGATTACCCACCATTTTGATTCCAGTGATTTTTTAGATAAATTTCGATATTTCGGAATATCTTCAAGAAGTTCTTCGGCAAGAGGATACTCCCTACCCCTCAATTCAAAAGCAGCATTGGTATATCTTTCAGCTTCACTCCACTTACATTTCAAGAAATAAGCATAGCCTAAGTTATAACGAGCACTGGCATCTTCTGGATTTAATACCAGTACATATTCAAAGCGCTCAATGGCTTTGTTGAGTCTACGTTTATTTAGATAAACACACCCAAGCAAAAAACTCGCTCCGGATTCCAGATGCTTAGTCTCCGTATCAACAAAAATACCTTCATGTTGTTCAAGTAAATCAAATACTCTTTCGGATTTCTCTTGTGCTTGTTCTAAATCACCAAGTCTGAGTTTTGCAAATCCATTTACAACAGATAATATAGCTAAATTCCCAATAACAATATTCCTATTAAGTGTATCCGTTTTGAACTCATCTCTATTTTCAAAGGCCTTATAGGCTTCCTTTTCTGCTTCATTAAAATTTCCTTTAAGAAATAAGACATAAGCCAAATTGCTACGAGCGTAGGGATGCATCGAATTAACATCAATCGCTGTACGAAACGCCCTCTCTGCTCCATCAAAATTCTTTTTCTCTAATAAAACCACACCAAGATTAGAATGAATGGACGCACTTTTGGGGTTACAAGTTATTGCTCGTCTGTACAGTAATTCAGCACTATCCAGTTCACCTCTCCATTTAAGAAGCAAACCCAAAGCGTTATAGGCTTCGTAACATCCAGAGTCTAGATCTATTGCCAATCTATATCTAATCTCAGCACTGTCCAAGTGGTTCTTATCTTGCATTATACATCCAAGACTATACTGTGCAGGTGCATAATTAGGTTTGGCTTCTATTGATTTTCGGTACATCAATTCTGCGGAATCGGGTTTGTTCTCTTTTTCTAACAGGATGCCTAAGTTGCAGTATGCCTCATAGTTAGTGAGGTCAAACTTTATTGCCTTAAGGTATTCAATCTTCGCACTGTCAAGTTTATGTTGCCATCTCAACAACAAACCCAAAGAGTTATGGGCTAAAGAATGTGTCGAGTCTAAAGCTATAGTCCTTCGAAACTCAATCTCGGCTTCTTTGAGTTTACCTTGTTCCTTCAACACTCCCCCCAAATGATAGTGGTATAGAGCGCGATTTGGTTCAGCCTCTATCGCTGCTCTGAATTTCCTCTCAGCACCCTCTAAGTCTCCTGCTCTATACAAACTAACGCCTTCTCTATTAAACTGGTAGGCAATTTTACTGGGAGTTACTGCAAATAAAGAAATCGCAACAATCGCAAGGGACAAAAGCCCTCTTCTTAAACTCATATCTAAAATATACACCAACAAATTAAGTTGTCAATAGCACTAACTTAACGTTCTTTCCCATCGGAGTATCATCCTGAAAGATGTAACCGCTTGACTTACCCACAACCCCATTTATAATCACAGCTAATGGCGAAGCGGAAGAAGAAGAGAATGAAGCACGTGCCAAAGCCTGAAGAGGTGCAGGCCCCACCGAAAAAGCGCAAACCCTTCGGGCGCAGGGTGTGGGAGTTCGTACGCTCGTGGGGGACGGTGATCCTTGTCGTTCTGGCGATCCGGGCGTTCGTTATCGAGGCGTTCACCGTGCCCACCGGCTCGATGGAGACAACCATCCTGCCCGGCGACTTCCTTCTGGTAAACAAGTTCGTCTACGGATTCAAGGCGCCGTTCACCAATGCGGGAATCATCGGCGGCCGGATGCCCCGCCGCGGCGAGATTATCGTTTTCCGCTACCCGCGCGACCCACGCTGGCCCCAACCTGAGGGACGGTATGCCCGATTTTTCCCCAAGTGGTTTCCCCTGTTGCCGATCTTCTGGGACAAACAGCTAAAGAAGTTCCACTGGTACTCGCCGCGTAACTACGTGAAGCGCTGCGTGGGCCTGCCCGGGGATACGGTGGAGATCATCAACAAACGTGTTTACGTGAACGGCGAGCCATTCGACAATCCGCACGCGGTGCACATGGACCGCAGGCTGATCCCGCGCACGGTGGAGTACGAGGGCTTCAACGAGCGCTGGCAGAGCCTTGAGTTTGAGGGACACTACGAGGTGCGCGACAACTTCGGCCCGATCATCGTGCCCGAGGGCTACGTGTTCGGGATGGGCGACAACCGCGACTTCTCAGACGACTGCCGCTACTGGGGACCGATACCTATCAGGTTCCTGAAAGGCTCGCCTGTGGTGATCTACTACTCCCTGGGCGAGGGCTCAAACATCCTTGAGCGCATCGTTCGCACCCAGTGGAAACGCATCGGCAGGGTGGTCAGATAATCCTCGCTCAAATCTTTCTACCCACACTGAATCCCAGACCAAGATATTTGCCGATTCCATGATAGGTGCGAGCCATGGGGGTGTAGACGATCGGTTTTGCTTTCTCAATGTCCGGATACCCGCTTTCGCCAAGCACCTCCTCGTCGGCCTTAACGTCGGCAATCTCGCCAACGAACTGCGTGTGCAGCCCAAGTTCAAAGGCGTGCAGCAGCTTGCATTCAAGCACCAACGGAAACTCCTTGACATACGGTGCGTCTACCAGATCGCTTTTAACCGGCGTCAATCCGGTGGCTGCAAACTTATCCGTATCCCTGCCTGAGACGATGCCGAAGTAGTAGGGGCACGGCATGCCGTGCCCCTACGGATTAACCCCTGGGGGCTGAGTAGGAGTTAAAGACCTTTGGGATGCAAGGGCTACAACGGACTCGATGACCTCAACCCCCTCATACCTGGTAACGATGTCTTGACCATGAACAGGAGCTATAAGGCGGGTTGACTGCGGGGAAGTCTTAATTAGACTACTACATGAGCCAATCGATCCGCGAGCGCAGAGAAGAGCTTGAGGGAAAGATCTTCTTTCACCCCTATGCGACGCTTTCGGCAAACTCCAAGGGCAGGCTGAGTCCTGAGCCACCGGATCCGGTTCGCACCGTTTTCGAGCGCGATACTCACCGCATCCTCTACAGCCTTTCGTTCCGTCGGCTGCGGCACAAAACCCAGGTTTTCCTTCTGCCTGAAAACGATCACATCGCCACCCGCATGGAGCACGCTTTATACGTGGCTTCCATATCAACGACCATTGCCAGGGCGCTGGGACTGAACTCTGATCTTGTTAACGCTATAGCCCTTGGCCACGACCTTGGGCACGCGCCGTTCGGCCACGAGGGAGAGAAGGCATTGAACGAGGTGGTCGAGCCTTATGGGCTTCGCTTCGAGCACGAGCTGCACTCGCTGAGAACGGTCGATCACCTGGCAAAGCTGATCGGCAAACAAGAGGCAGGGCTGAACCTCTCCTTCGAGGTAAGAGACGGCGTCGTGTCGCACCTCGGGGAGACCGCCGAGCCTTTGGTGGAGCCTGACTTTGAAAAGGCCCCGTCACGTTTGTATGAAACTCGGCGCGGGATTGACAAGCCTGTGACCCTTGAGGGATGCATCGTGCGGATCGTGGATAGGGTTGCCTACCTTGGCCGCGATCTTGAGGACGCGCTCCGCGCGCATCTTATTAAGGAGGAGGACGTGCCGCAGGTTGTCCGCAAGACGCTGGGGACAAACAACGGGCGGATAATCGGGACCCTGGTCGAGGATCTGATCGAGGGCAACGAGGAGCACCCGCGCTCGATTGGCTTCAGCCCAAAGATCAACTCGGCGGTTCGCTCGCTTTACCGCTTCAACTACGATCGCGTCTACCTGCATCCACGCGTGGCAAAGCATCATGAGAACGTGCACGGCATCATCAGACTCCTCTTTGAGAGACTCCACGAATACCTGGTGAAGGGAGGGTATGAGGAAGGCGATAAGCCGAGTGTTTTCACGCAGTTGGATTACTTTGTTCGCTACACCTCCTGCGAGCAAGGTGCTGACCCGGCCCAGGTGGTGATGGACTTTGTTTCCGGCATGACCGACAACTACGCGGTCCGCTGCTTCGAGGAGCTGTATATCCCGCGAGGGATTAGGTAATCATTCCAAGGACAAAAGTTGGTCGTTTGTTCGACGCCGTCTCGCCGTTCGCTGCTTTGAGGAGTTGTATATACCGAGAGGGATCAGGTAGCCGCCATTTATTCCCCTCCCTTGACGGGAGGGAGTGCTCTGTAAACCCCACCGTCTGGGACCGTCGGGTAGGGAGAGGGTGATTCCTGTCATTGCGCTGATAGGAAATAATCGTTGACCGCCCTCAATAGCAGAGAGATTGATGATAAAAGTATGGGGATGAATTCTCGGATTGCGCTCCATATGAGATCGCCACCCTCCATTCGGTCGGTCGCGATGACACTCACCCCAGCCTTTGTCCTGCCAGACACTAGACGGTAGTGCAAGCGTTGGCACTTCGTCCCCCATCGAGTGGGAGGAGATGAGCACCCCACGCCGTTGTTTCACATCCTGGACGGCAGGACAGGTGACGTCGCGGGGACCCCGAATAAATGCCCCTTTTGCACCAGCGGCAAAAGATCGCAATAGTGAGGGGGACAGGCGTTTGGTCGGAGAGTCTGTTATGCGCCGAAGATCGCTTCGCGGAAGAAGAAAAACACCAGGATAGCGAAGAAGATAAGCACCACGCTCACCACCACAGCTATGATGCCTATGCGGAAACCGCGGCGATGACTGACCCTTGGAACCCTTTTAATCATCGTATAAGTATACCGACTCTAACCCGGCCGTCAAGGGAACACAGTTCGTGCGCCAAGAGATTGTTACCAGGGTAGCGGGATGGGGTGAGGGAAAGATGTGGAACAGCCTCACCTGCCTCTGTGCACGAGGGTGTCGCTCAATTCAAATTGCAAACTGCAAATTCTAAAAATTGCAAATTTGTCTGGACTGTTTGACGATGAACAGTTGGCCTCCAAGTGCTGTGATTATTGGAAGGTTCTTCTTTAATCAATATTCAACCCTCTGCATCTTCAATTTGATATTTGCACCCTTGAGGGGGCACTTTGCATTTTGATTTTCAATTTGCAATGAGCATGCCCAAGTCGTCCTCCTCGACGAACTCAACTCCCTATTACCTGGTAATGATGTGTTGACCATGGACATCACCCCACGAAGTCACTGCGTCGGTTTGCGCCGTCGCGGGGACCCCGAAGAAACATTCAAACCCAATTCTCCCAGCTTCGGGGTGAATCATCTTTCGACTATGGTTACCGGGAAGCTTACGGTGCCGAACGGCGTGTCAAAGTAGACCGTGCCAACGATCTTGTAGCGTGCCCCAAGGTTCTTAATGGTAGAGATGATTGCGGCACCAACCTGGGCGTAGTCGATGGTAATCACCGGCGATATCTTGACCGACTCCCCCGAAGGGATGCGAGTCTTAAGGTTGGAAACACCGTTGGCCACATGCTCATCGTTTACGTATAGGTCAAAGCGCATCCGGTCAAGCACGACGTCTATCCTGTTCGGGTTGGTGACGTCTATGTTGATAGCGATCCGCAGGTAGCTAAGGGTGATCTCCTTGATTGAGGTTCCTGCCAGCCGGAACTCGCATTTCTGAAGCTGGGCTCGCCGGAATATAAAGCAGCCCGGCAGCATCGCGGCCAGAAACACCGCAGGGAGTATCTTTCGCATCACCCTCTACAGAAGTGGGAGGTAAAGGCTTGAGATGGTCGTCCAGGAGTGATATGCGCCGAGCGGGGTCTCGTAGTAAACCTTTGCCCTGATGCTGTAGGAAGCGGAGTGTGATTTGATCATATTGAATATGGCCAGGCCTGCGCTGAGGTAGTCGATGGCAATGTCGGCTTTGAATTTTACCGACTCGCCTGGCGGGATGGGTTTATCCTTGAAGCTTGCCGCACCGCTGCCTATCTCCTGGCCGTTGGCGTACACCCTGAGTTGCATGCGGTCGACTATTACCCCAACCCCGTTAGGGTTGGTGACGTCCAGCTCCAGCTGTAGCTTGGCATAGGTAAGAGCTTTCTCAGTGGTCTTGACGTCGGCCACGCGGAAATCGCAGTCCTTGATTCCCTTGGGCCGCATGCCAACGCAACCGAAGAAAAGAGCCAGGACTAAAGTTAGCGGTAATGTCTTTTTCATAACTCCTCCAATCAGGAAGACTACGTTCTAAAACCTGCTTGTCAAGTGGCCCCTTCAATCGAGCCCAGACGGTCGGTGTTGACTTGAGGTTTCAAGGAGGTATTCTTACCTATGGATAGATGGAATACCTTTTTTGAGATCGTAAGTAGACGCCGAAGCATCCGTCGCTACGAGGATCGCCCGGTCGAGGAAGAAAAGATCCGAAAGATGCTTGAGTCGCTCAGGCTTGCGCCCTCATCCTCGAACTCGCAGCCCTGGCACGTGGTGGTGGTGAGAGATAAGGAGGTAATCTCAGCACTCTCAAAGGCCGCACCTTTAGGGTCGCGCTTCGTGATCTCCTGGATGTCCGGGGCTCCGTTGGTGTTCGTCTTAACAGTGCGCCGGAAACTAACACACAGGGTGGCCCATGTATTCGGACACTCAAACCTCTGGCTCGATGCAGGGATAGCCGGTGAGCATCTTGTATTGGCAGCGCACGCCCTCGGGCTCGGCACCTGCTGGATCGGCTGGTTCAACGAGAAAAAGGTGCGCGAGCTTGTGGATATACCTCGTTCCTACGAGGTGGTGGCTTTGATACCGTGCGGTTATCCGGCTGAAGAACCCGAACCCCGGACACGGAAAAACCTGAACCAGATATACTCAATTGAGCGATTCGGCACCTCAGAGGGGATGGATGAGATATCCTGAAACACTTATCCTGGGGTATTGACAAGTTGCGTTACTTCATTATCATTGTGAGAGTGAAGAATTGCGTGGGAGAGTATAAGTGGATTTAAGGATTTACGATCGTGCTGGGGATTGTCTTGGCACGCGGGTCGAGGATCACAGCTATAAGGCTAAGGGACAGTTTGAGCCCTGCAATGATCTTAACCCTCAAACCGATCAGGCAGGCGGTTATGCCTTATAGCTTTAAGTGCATCCCCGACAGTTATGGACATAAACCAAGAAACGTAGTTAAAAAAGCACTCTGCCAAGGAGGGGGCTTATGAAGAAAACCCTTCTCATTTTATTGCTTGTAGCAGTAGCGGCGTCTGCTCAGTTCAGCGACGTCAGAGGTACTACTGCCCATCCTCTTTTAAAGATAGGATTCGGGCCGCGTGCGGCTGCTATGGGCAACGCCTATGTAGGACTCGCACAAGACATCACGGCCCTTTGGTGGAACCCCGCAGGGCTCAACCAGCTCAACACCTACGAAGCCCTGATCTCGCATCACGAATGGCTGCGGGGCATAAGAGACGAGTTTGCAGCACTCATATGGCCGCAATCGCCCTCGAACACCTTTGGTTTCGCCGTGAACTTTACAAGTGCGGTAGGCATAGAACACTGGGATGAGCAAAACCAGCCCTACACTGGGGCAGATTCACTCGTCATGGCCTACGAGGCTATGCTTGTGGGTTCATACACTCGTCTACTGGGTGAAAGATTCGGCGTAGGAGCAAGCGTTAAGGGTCTTTATGAGAATCTCAACGGCCCGGCAGGCTACGGCGGAGCGGTTGATCTCTCGCTTCACTGGAAGGCCTCTCCCGTCTTCGGTCTGGGTCTTGCCGTGCAGAATCTCGGACCCGGGATGTTCTATCCAGGCGGCATGTACCTGTTCCCGATGCAGGCTCAGATAGGAGTTGCACTGACATTTGAGGATGTACTCTACGGAACGAACTTCCTTGTAGATGTCCGCTTGCCCTTTGACAACAACGTGAGCGTGCATGCCGGCGCCGAGGTTTGGCCGCTTGAGATCCTGGCGGCGCGTATAGGGTTCCAGTCAGGTCCTCAGACATTGGGAGAACTCAACTACCTTGCCGGCCTGACCGGAGGGGTCGGACTCCTCCTGGGCAACTATCGTGTTGATTACGCGATTGCCCCCTACGCCCACCTTGGATTGACTCATCGACTGGCCCTTATCGCGGCCTTCGGCGAGAGGCCGCGTTACGGCGGTGTAATAGTTCGTGTGATCGATGCAGAGACGAAAAAAACGCTTGCGGCCCACATTAAAGTGGAAGGGGTTACCAGGGTAGAGAAGGATCTGGCCGAGAATGAAACCTGGGAGCGCAAGGGACTCGCCACAGGAAGGGTCTCTGCAACCGCCAGCAAGAAAGACTACTTCCCATCCTCCGCTCAAGCCGAGATCAAAGCCGGCCAGACAGCCAAACTCGTCATCGCCCTCTCAAAGATCCCGCCTGGAGGGATAACAGGTCGTGTCTTCGACGTGAAGACCAACGATCCCCTCGTGGCCACGATCACCTACGAAGGACCCAAAGGGATCAAGGGCGAGGTCAAAACCGACGAAGACGGCAACTACACCATACCTGCACTCTACAGAGGCGACTATGCGCTGTTTGCTCAACCACAGCACCCCAAGTACTTCCCACAGGATGCCGCGGTTAAGGTAGAGGCGGCAAAAGGCGCCAGGAAGGACTTTGCGCTGCTGCGTGAGAAAGAGGTAATCGTCTTCTACAACGTCAACTTCGAGACCGGCGAGGCCAGGGTTCTGCCCGATTTCTACGACGTGCTCGATGAGATCGGCCAGATTTTTGTGGATAACCCCGCGATCGCGGTGGAGCTGGCTGGACACACCGATTCACGTCCCATAAAGACCCCGGAGTTCGCAGACAACTTGGAGCTCTCCCAGGCGCGTGTAGAAGCGGTCCGTGAGTATCTCATAGACAAGTTCCAAATCGATGAAGAACGACTCGCAGCCAAAGGCTACGGAGACACACAGCCTGTCGCCTCCAACGAGACCGAAGAGGGCATGGCGAAGAACCGCCGCGTGGAGTTCAAGGTACTGACCGGGATCGAATACTTCCACGAGATCCGCAACATCAGACTAGAGGAAGAGGAAGACTAGAAGAAACCTAAATAAACGAGACGGGACTTTCAGCCTCCGTGAGAAGACCTCAGAGGGGCTGGTATTATGCAATCCTCAAGTAAGGTATCCAAAAGGCCCCCACTCGATACCACAAAAGCAAGTCCCCTAACCAGGGGCTCTGGCCTTTAGAAACAGAATCCGCTAGCTAATCAGCACCCAGATACCTGTCAATGTCGTCAACATGTGCCCATATCTCATACTCACGCTGTGGGATATCACAGCCGCATAGCTGCTCAAGGACAGAGATAAGTGAGGGGGCATCCTCGGGCCAAGACTTGCCTCCCAACCCGTTGAGGGGCGTTTGTACACTCACCTGATCCACCGACACACCCGCCCATGCAGCCACCGCCTGATGAACCTGTTCTTTAGAACAAGAGCTAAGCATAATTTCCTCCTTAACTATATGTTTTTATCCTCCTCAACATCTGAGCTGGGCACTTGCTTAAGCCACTCGTCCAGCTCGTTCTTCAGCCCCACAGAGGGGTACCCCCGACGAGCTCGCTTAAGAAGCCGCTCCAAGCCAGGGACCTTAAACCCTAGTTCCTTCACCATTTCACCAAGCCTTCCGTGAAGCGACCGAAATCGCTCCACATCATCCGCTTTCTCAGCATAGGACAAAGCCTCGGTAAAGTAACGTATCGCCCGATCCCCGGCTCCCTCGTAGACGGCCATCTCACCACGAACCATTTGAATATTACTCATCAGCGAAGCCGAGTCAACCCCTTTTGCCAGCCCTATAGCCTCCCTCAGGAAAGGACCAACCTTACCGATCTGCTTCAACCCGATGTGAATCCGGATAAGATTACACAAAACAATGGCCCGATTCTTACGATCCCCTAACCTCTTAAAAAGTCTGTATGCCTCTTCCAAAGGTTCCAGCGCCTCGGTGAACTCGTCTTGCTTAAGGTGCAGAGCACCCCGCCGGAAGTGGGTGATTGCATCGAGTTTCTTATCGTCAAGTTGTCGAGCGAGCTCCTCAAGTTTCTCGAAACTCTGCATGGCGAGCTTCGGTTCATCCTTTTCCATATAGGAGTAAGCGATGCACTCATAGCACCCGGCAAGCCCACGCAGATCGCCAACCTTCTCCAATCGCTTCCTCGCGTCCTCAAGGATTGCAAGGGCCTGGCTGTGGTCCCCGCGACGTTGATTGAGGGCAGCCCTGTTTACCAGGATACGTCCTTGAAGACGGACATCCCCATTGATGTTTGCAAGGGTTAAAGCTTCGCTCCACGCCTTATCGGCCAGGGCGTAACGGTTCATGCGTCCGTAAACCCTGCCTAAAGCCAAGATACTCTTGCAGAGCACCTCAGAATCCCCGCAGGTAAGAGCATACCTGCGTGCAATTGTAACGTAATCAAAGGCCTCGTTCAGTTGACCACGGTTAAGAAACGCCTCTCCCGCGATCCGATTCAACTCTGCGCTCTCTACAGTTGTAGGGGCGTGCTTAAGTCCCTGCACAGCGCAACGCAAGGCATCCTCCGATTTGCCCTTTCCGAGATACTTACAGGCCTCGGCAAGGAGCCTCGCACTCTTGGTCTCTCTAGAGCCCGTATCGTGTCCCTTGTTATTCAGCGTATCCTCTCCACACTTTAGACTCGATGCATTATTTAATAACTGTAGTCTACTAAAGATGGGGCTCTTGTCAAGTTCGCACATCGTCAACCGGGGAGGATAGATACTTATTTATTTTAAATATTTATACTGTTAGTTGCGCACCAAGGGTCTCAGTCAATCCGAAACCCTTCCAAAGGATAGAACCTCATACTTCTCCGTAGCTAACCCTACTCATAGCTCCCAGGCAGCTTTCTGACTAAGACGTGCCCATAGTGATATAGCCCGGCTGGATTGCTTGGGCTGCGTCGCTTGTCGGTATCCTTATAGGCGTAGAGAGTCTTCGTCAGGAGAAGGGCAAGAGTCTATTTAGCCAATAACCGCCTCAGCTTCCTATACCTTAGGGGTATCTTACACCTTAGTATAGGACACCTGTCTTTGATCAACAAAGTAGCTTCCGTTGAAAGACAAACAAGGTTTTAGCAGGTTTGATTTAGAGGTCCTATCCTCGGAACAAAAAAGATCCCGGTCTGAGACAATCTCAGACCGGGATCAGAGGAGGCATTTAATGCGTTATACCTGTTGCGCGTAAATCCTACATTATTTGAACCAGCCTCCTTCAGAGCAGGCAATGTCCTTACAGATCGTGGCTCAGTACCTCGCTTTCTCTGCCGAGGCTTTAAAGTCCAGGAATCAACGATCAAAAAGTCTATTGTAATTATAGGAATTTTTTGCCCACTGTCAAGGTGAATTTTTGCACCTCGCAAAGCTGCTTCGCTACTTTGTGGGGACCCCTCCATCCTCCTTTTCGCCTGCGGCGAAAAGATCGGAGCTTCGTTCCAGTAACTCCCTACATGACATAGCTGAGATCCTGTCTGGAATGAATATACTAAGGTTGACTTTTTAAGAAGGGGTAAGAATACGTAGGGGCGACGCATACCCTATGAGATGTACAACATCTCAAGGGGCAGGCCCTGCGTCGCCCCTACAACTTTGGAGTTTGGAGTAGATTTTTACGTGAGGCAACCAGCCAACTTCGTGTTGATTTTTGATGAGGCAATGCTGCATCTTGACATCAGCAGAATTCTGGCTAAAGTTATAGGGGATGAGAGGTTTAATCTTTATCTTAAGTGCGCTTGTATCAGCAAGCAACTATCATCCTTCAACCCTGTTGGTGCCGCCCTACCGTCATACCCTGGGATATAACCGTGCAAACCGCTTCTATCTCTCGCTGTATCTGGGGGGAAGCTTCCATTTCCAGGATCCTCAAGGGCTTGCTGGCATAAAACTTCGTATGTATGACGACACCATAACCAAACGCGACGATGACGAGTTGACGCTCTTTGCCGTTCACTCCGGGGCCGGGGAGATAATCTATAACGTGGAGTTCAAGCGCCTGGAGCGTTACGGGGAAAAAGGCTCAGGGGTGGGTCAGTTCAACCAGCCCATGGGGATAGCGGCAACCCGTGATGGAGACGTTTATGTGGCGGACGTAGGCAATAACCGGGTGGTTCATCTTCGCTACGCAGAGGACGGCAGCATCGCCTGGCTGCAAACGATTGGCTCAGGCTACAATCATCCGACCGACGTTGCGGTAGACTCCAAGGGAGCAATATACGTGGCGGATGAGGGCAACAATCGTGTGGTTGTCTTCAATCCCGATGGAAGTGTGCGCTCGGTATGGAAGCGAGATCTCTTCAAACCTCGTGCTTTGGCGGTGATTGATCGTGACGCACCAGCCAACGACAACAAGGACAACTTCGTAGTAGTGATCGACAGCCGCCAGAAGCGCATCTCGATGTTCGACCCCTACGGAGATCTGAAGGTAAGGGTTACACACAAGGAAATGGGATATGAGGACGTGCGTTTTGCTTACGTGGCGATTGACCGTTCAGGAAGCATCTACGTCACGGATATGCATAACCACCAGATTCATAAGTTCGACAGGCACCTTCACTACATTATCAGTATAGGACGAGAAGGAAGCGATGACTACGAGTTCTACTCCCCACGTGGAATCGTTATCAACCCGCCTACGGGCCAGGTATTTATCGCCGAGGCGGAAGGAGGTCAGTACTACTGGATCGGAGCCGACGGTTTCATCGCGGGATGCTACCCGAACCCATTTGATGCAGATCAGGGAACAACCATCTCGATCTATCTCACCGAAACCGCCACCATCTCCGTTGAGATATACGACGAGGACGGCTTCCTTGTTCGCAAGCTTAGCCCGCGTCATAAATACCCCATCGGAGAGGCTCTGATTGTATGGGACGGACGAGACGAACGAGGAGAACGGGTGAAAGCCGGTAGATACACGGTAAAGGCCGAGCTCAAACCCGCAAACATATCAAAACGCTACTTCAAAAAAGAGCTCCAAACAACGGTGAGATGCACAGAATAGTGATACTGGGCCTTGCGCCCCTTCTGCTCGCTGCGGCTTTAACGGATATAGGCGCAGATTTCGAGGACTATCGTGAGAGCCCGGCAACCGCAGGATTGGGCGGGTGTGGATTAAGCATGGGGCAGGACCCCGCTGCCTGGGGCTATAACCCGGCCACCGGTCTCGATGCAGGTTCGGGCATTCTTCTTAAACATACCGAGGCGTTCGGGGGAGAGGCGAGAGTGACAAACGACCTCCTCGCCGCAAGCTACAGAACCTCTTTCGGAGGTATAGGATTAATGGCTCTACGTAACGGGGCTGGCAACATCCACTTCACCAGCTTGCCCGATACAACCCGGCCGGTCGGTCCGGACAACCGGCCACAGATTGATTCAACCGTCACCGCCTCAGACTGGATCGGCCAGCTCTCAGCAGCGCTTGTCCGCAATCGCCTCTCGCTTGGGGCAAGCCTAAAGATATTCTACAGGGATCTTGTCGCGGCAAAGGGTTTTGGGCTGGGCGCAGATATTGGAGCGCGTTACCGCTTTGAGTGGGGCCTGGCGCTTGCCGCACGGATCAAAAACGCCTCTGCCAGCCCTGTGTTCTGGAGCACCGAGGAGACCGACCTTCTTATCCCGCGCGGCGCGATCGGAGTAATGCAGGAGTTCAAGCTGGGCCGCCAAACACTCCGCCTGCTTCTTGAAAGCGAGGTGAGTTTCATGGGTCTTGACAGCCTCGAGACTCACCTGGGGCCCTTCTACCTGAGGCCACGTGGGGGGATGGAGTTTGTTCTCTATGATATTATCTCGCTGCGTTTAGGGCGCGCTGACTACGGATGGAGTGTTGGTGCAGGTGGCCGGTATAGAGGTTTCTTTATTGATTATGCATACCGAGGTCATGACGGCGGCCTTGGGGCAACGCATCTGGTAGGGGCAGGATATACATTCTGAAAGATATTTGGAAAAAAGGGGGTATTAGAAGACCAGAAGCGGAAGAGGTAATTGATAGGTAAAGGATCGTGGTTCAAGGAACCGAAAGGAGCATCATGAAACTAGCAATGGCTGTTCTGGGGCTTCTTCTGACAGCTTCAATTATTGGAGCCAGGGATATAGAGGATGCACTAAAGGCTGCCAGGAGGATGTGTGTAAACGACTCCCTGCCTCAGGCACTTACCATGCTGGAGGAGGAGGTGAAAGGAGAATGGAAAGAGCAAGAAAAGTTTCTTCTGCACCTGGAAAAGGCGGATATTCTCCTGTATCACGCCGGGCTGCCGCGCAAGGCCTACAAGGTTTATACTATGCTTACCAGACTGACCCTCCCTAAAGACAAAGAAGCCAGGCTCTACTACTGCCTTGGGTTGGGTCTCGAACGCAGCGAAGAGTTCAGACGTGCGGCGCGTTCATACGAAAAGGTCATAACCGAGTATCCTGACTCGCCCTTCTATGAAGGTGCCCTTTCGGCAATCGAGAGATGTTTCCTTAAGAACTATCAGATGAAGGCAGCCGAAGTAGACGACTATCCCATAACCGAGCTGGAGTTGGAGGAGATTGCCTCAAAAAAGCTCTCTCCTTCTGAACAGGAACACGTCTCGACCCCGGAAGGTCGTAAGGAACTTACAGATCGCATCATCTACGAACGTCTTCTAAAGCTGGCAGCCGCCCAGGAGTTCGCACCGATTGAGTCCACAGAGGTACGTATCAAACTAAGATGCGGTACCTGCAGACCGAAACGTGTCCTCATACCTGGCCATTTGAGCGATGCCGATCTTGCCTATCAAATAAAGAAAGCTACGAGTGGGGTTCTACTAAAGGAGCTTTACCAGAAGGAGGTGCTGGATAAGATCGAGATAACTGAGAAGGACAAGAAGCGTTACTACAAGGAGAATCAAAAGCGCTTCATCCAACACGCGAAATACACCATTCGCGAGATTGTAACCGACTCGACGATGCTGGATTCTGCGCTTGCGGCCCTGGATGCAGGCATACCATTCGACTCGGTGGCCAAGCTATACTCAACTGCTTCAACAAAGATAAGAGGCGGTCTGCTGAGCCCGCGGCCTCTACATACATTTTCCCAAAGCATGCAGCCTGTGATAGAAAACCTGGGGGTAGATTCTGTAAGTGAGCCTTACGAGACCGAACGAGGCTGGGAGATCCTTTTGCTCGAGGACAAAACCGAGGAGACGCGCACACCCTATGAGGAGGCTAAGCCTTCGATTGAAGAGCTCTTGCGGCGCGAGGAGATAGATGAGTTGAGCGAGGAGGCGCTCGAGCGTTTCCGCGAGAACGCAGACCTCGATTCAATATCTTCGGCTGATACCCTGGCTCGCGTGGCAGGTAAAGTGATACTTAATGCCGATCTGGATGCATACATTGCAACGATGCCGCTCGGAACCCCTGAGCAGGCCGAAGATACCCTTTTCCGCAAGCAAGCACTCCAGCAGTTAATCGGCGAGATGGTCTTCGATCACGAACTTGCCCAACAGAGGTTCTATCTCAGCGACAGCCTGTCGGCTATAACGGAATCCAAACGCATCCAGCTTCTGGTAGACGCCTTCCTGCACAAGGAAGTAGACTCAAAAGCCGAGCCAACGGCGGAAGAAATCGCCGCTTATTACAAGGAACACAAAAAGGAGTTCTGGCGTCCGGCACAGGTCCGGCTCCGCGAGATACTGGTTTCCTCAGCCGACACCGCCAAGATGATATATCATCTGCTTCAGGAAGGAGCCGGGTTTGACTCGCTGGCAAAGGTCCTCTCAGAAGCCGAGACAGGGTCGAGAAGCGGATATGTAGGTTACATCAAAAAGGATCAGAGTGACAAACCATACGAACGTCAGGCCTTCAGACTCAAAGAGGGCAAGTTCTCCAAACCAATTCAAACCGACGAGGGTTACTGGTTAATCACGGTGGAAAAGAAGAATGAAGGCTATCAACGCTCGCTTGAGGAGTCCCAAGCACAGATCCGTTCCATCCTCTATCGTGAGAAGAAGCAAAAAGCAGAACAGGAATTGAAAGGGCGCTTGATGGCCGCAGCCCGGATCGTGTACTTCCTGGACGAGCAAGAACCCTCGTTTAAGGTCACCCCAGAGGAAACGGCACCTGCAGACGAAGAAGAATAGTCCGGATCGTAAGATGAGCCTGAAGGAAAGAGACTGGCTTATGCTCGAGGACACCCTGGGTTCCTCCTGGGTTCTGATCTCACCTGGGCGCTGCTCAAGACCAAAGGACGCAAAGGGTAAATGTCCCTTCTGCCCAGGCTCAGAGCACCTCACTCCACCTACCTTGTTCAAACTACCTGAAGAAGGAGATTGGCAGGTTCGCGTCTTTGCCAACCGCTACCCCTTCTTTCCATCAAACGAGAATGATGAGGTCTACGGGATACACGAGGTTATAGTTGAAACCCCGAAACACGACGCACTCTTGCACCAGATGTCCGTTCAAACCATATCCAGGGCGATGCGCGTGATTCGCGACAGGATGAGCCATCATGGTTCCAACGAGCGCCTGCGTGCACTCATAGCCTTCCGCAACGAGGGATTACGCGGCGGTGCATCACGTAAACATCCACACACACAGCTGGTCGGACTCTCATGGCTGCCTCCTCGCCTGGCTAAAGAATCGGAGGCTTTCTTGAACATGGCCGAGCAAAGCCGTTGTCCCTTGTGTCTTGCGCCAACCGATCCTCTTATAATCGTTGAAGAGGAGTCTTTCAGGGCATTCTCCCCACCCACCCCCCGCTTCCCGCATGAAACCTGGATAGCACCTGTACACCACGAGCCCGCCTTCACTAACCTCAAAAACGCAGAGATCGACGATCTGGCTGCACTTTTAAAGAAGGTGCTTTCAGCCATTGCCAAGCTCTCATCACGAGGACAAAAACCCAAGCCCTTCGACTACAACCTGGTGCTGCATACCGAACCCCTTGACGAGGAGCAGGGAACCTTCCATACTCATATAGAGATACTTCCGCGTCCTGAGGCGCTGGCAGGGTTCGAGATAGGAAGCGGTCTTATGGTAAACCCGATAGCTCCACAGCAGTCGGTATCCGAGTTACGCGAAATTCTCTTCACCTGACGGGTGGGAGATTCGGAAGACACGGGGTTGACAGAATACACTTGCCTGGGTAATATTCTGTGTCTGGGAGAGGTTTCGAACAGAAGCAAGGACTCGAGGCCTCGAACACTAACAAGCGGGAGTAGCTCAGTGGTAGAGCATCACCTTGCCAAGGTGGGGGTCACGGGTTCGAAACCCGTCTCCCGCTTTTTTTACCCCACGTCTTTACCTCGTAAAGCCGCTGGGACCCCGAGGGAATCTTACTCAACAACTACAACCTTACGACTCGGCGGGTTCGTCCGAAGGTTGACGACCATAGGGAGTCACACCGGAGGGAAGCGACCGAAGAGAGCTTCAAACCCGTCTCCCGCTTTCCTTTTTTGACTCCTTCCGTCTCTCTCATGTCTTCCTATCCTCCACCCACCCCCTATCGATCCGAGGCGTCATTTTTCTCCTAGCTTTTTGGTCAAGAAGTACCAGAAGTAGGCCGACTGTCCGTAGAATGCCAGACGGTACGCCACTTGCGGCAGAAAGAACTCGAACTTTTGGTTCCACACCACATTGGCCCCATTCATCTCGGACAGAGGTGTATCTATGAGGGTTTTGTTATCCTCGGTTCGAGTAAACACCATTCTGAAGTCCGGGGTGAGACTGGCCGTACCCTCCTGGGGGACCTTAAATCTGCGGTCGCTTCGTGTTTGGATGGAAGAGGACCACATCCTGGCAGCAAGTGAAACCAGAGGATTCCTGCCTTTCCTTTTGCGATCAAGTAGCATGGGCATGGTCACAGCGTCGTTGTAATGCGCCCAATCTATGTATCGCTTGAAGTTGCGTGCTTCAGGCACTGCCGGCTCGCCAAACCTCTTTAATACGAACGTTCCGTTCCCACTTAACTCCCAGCGCGCCCCGCAGTTGGAACAGTAAAGATGCCTGCCTTTGGATTTAAGCACGAAGAAGTTCCTGCAGTGCGGACAGAGCCAGAACCGAAGTTCCAGGTGCTCGGCGATGTTGCGGCCGCCGAAGGTATGTTTCGTAATCTCAGGATCTTCAAGCTCGCTGTAGCGAAGTTTCTCATCTATCATTAGCGCGATCTCGGCTACGCCGTCCGGGATCTCGGCCGGGTTCTCGAACAGATGGCTGAACTGAAGGATAATCTTTCCCCGGCGAGGCCGGTTTGTCCAGCGAGGCCAGGTAAGGTAGGATCCCCTCTGTTTCACACAGATAACAGGCAGGCGCAGTTTCTTCACAAGGCGAGGGATAGTTTCATCTAAGGGGAGCACCTCACCGTCCCAGTTGCGGCCGCCTTCAGGGGAAACAGCTACTATCTGTCCCTGTTTGACCGCTTTAATCAACGTGCGCATGGTAACGTAGTCAGGTATGTTTTTGGCTGTGGGAATGACCTTTAGCCAGCCAAGCAGGATGCGGGTAATCTTATATCTGAAGTCATCGTCCGTGACAACGAAGCATATGGGCCGCTTGATAAAGGAGGAGATAATGAAGGGGTCAAGTGTGTTTGTGTGATTACCTACCAAAAACGCTGGCTGACCCCTATGGGGGTTGAATATCTTGCCTTCGCTTTGTGTATGAAGTAAAAAACGCAGGGGTAGCCCGACGAAGATCTTTAACCACCACCATAAGATGTCCCTCCACATGAAGGAGAGGCGTCTACCTATCATAGTCTAAGCAAACGCAAAATTCAGCAAAAGTCAAGGGTTGAGAGATGATAATCTGTGGTTTTGAAGAGCAAGTACTTGAGTTCAGCAGTTGCAGGGACTAAGTGTTTATCACCGACTTTCAACGTAACGCTTGAAGTTTTTCATGATGCGTCGGCCGTCGCGTTTGGCGATAGGGGTGTAAAGCCATTCCATACCTGCGGCCTGGACCTCAAGAACGTTCTTGAAGTAAACTCGAGAACGATTAGGCCCCAAGGAGTCCAACCGCCAAAACCCTTCTGCACATATGAAGGCAAAGGGAAGAGGTGATTTAACCACAAAATTGACTAATTTAGTCCCTACAGATTTTCCTTCATCAATTATCCATTTGCGGTTTGTGATCTCGGCATGAAGAAGAGGGAAGTCGCCGACATATCTCACGTCATACCAATCTTCGCCTCCCCCAAGGGAGTCGATGCGTTCGACGTTATCCGCATATCCCTTAATGTGTCGAAACTCCCACATGAAAGGCCAGACTTCCTCGACAGAGCGTTCGATTTCTATGGAGGTAATAACGGTAAAGATCCCGCCGTCACGAGTTATCTCAACATAGGGCTCGGCAAGGGCTGTTGGAAAAAGGAAAAGCAAAAGGAGGAAGGCGACCGTAGTCAATCTGGGTTTGAAGACCAAGACCATGGCTCTCAAGACCCCCGGGGTAGAACACGGGGAAAGCGGTCGGTGAGGTCGGCGACTACGGCATATTTCGAACGGGTGCTTTCAAGATCGCGCGTGTCGCGGTAGACCTGCTTGTCAAGTTGCTTTGTCTTATCCCCACCCGGCCAGATGCGCCATGAGTCGTTATCAATCACGTCGGCAACCACCAGCTTGCCCTCATCACTGCGACCGACCTCGATCTTGAGATCGATGAGCTTTATGTTCAGCTTGGCCCAAGCTGCGAAGAGGACATCGAAAACCTGCCGGGCGAGGCAGGTTACCTCTTTTATCTCTGCAGGATTAAGGAGGGGCTCCATCTCATCGATAACGTTTGAATCCGACACTGGCTCCTTGGGAGGATAAAGATACCAGCGGTCCTGGCCAAAGCTGATGATGGGATCGTGACGGGCGTCGTCCTTTATAAAGAACTCCACCGGCCTAGGATCGAAGTCTTGCCCTTCGACAGCCTCTGGATTGCGCTTGAGGTAGGAACCAGCGGCGGTGCCGCGGATTACCACCTCTAAAGGAATCATCTTGCAGCGCTTGCAGAGGAGCCTCAGAGAGTCGATCCGTTTGATGTAGTGAGTGGCGACGCCGTGGCGGTCCAAAAGCTCGAAAACGTTGGCGGTGGTTCTGGTGGCAAGCTCCGCCTTACCCTGGATAACGTCATGCTGGGCACCGTCGCCTGAGGTGATATCGTCCTTGGAGACCATGTGAACGGTGCCGTCGCCAAAGGGGTGGAAATAATGCACAAGTACATCGTAAAGGCAGAAGACCATCTCGACCGTGCCGTTCCCCCGATCGTAGATTATCTTGGTTTTGCCCTCAATTAATTTTTTCATTCCTAATTCTCCGGATTATATTGGGAAAGTCAACCTCCTTGCCGGTAGAGACTACCAGATTCCTTGCGTGCCACGTATCGCTTGAAAGTTGCTACGAACTCGTCAGGCTTACATGGCACTCGTCACGATTAAGGTGGACAAAAGATGGACATGTGTAAGGTCTTGGATATCCCCTTCCCCCGACTCTTCTGCGAAGAGTCGACCCCTCCCACCAGGGGAGGGGAACCCTTTGTGTAGAAGTCATTCCTTAACCTCCCCCTCCCTTTGTGGAGGGGGTAGGGGGAGGGGATTCGACTCATCCTACTCAATCTCCCTTCTGATAGTTTTCATCACCCCTTCAATGTTCCTCAAAACCTCGTTGTCCCAGAACCTCAACACCTTGAATCCCTGAGATCGAAACCACTCGTCCCTCACCTTATCAGCTTCGGAACCAGCATGTTGACTGCCATCCACCTCTATAACCAGCTTTGCATCAAAGGAAATGAAGTCCACTATGAACTCTTTGATCGGATACTGTCTTCTAAAGATTACGCCAAGCTGTTTGCGGCTGAGATACTTCCAGAGTTTGATCTCTGCATCGATCATGCGTTTGCGAAGGGTTCTGGCCAAAGGTGTGAGTTTTCTCTTCATCGTAAATTCTTCTCTTCTCCCCGACCCTTTTATCCCCCTCCACCGAGGAGGGGGGAAACCTCTATGTGCAAGTCATTTCTTATCCTCCCCCTCCCTACGTGGAGGGGGGTAGGGGGAGGGGATTATATTACTATCTCCTCATGAACAAGGTCGCCCTCAGTGAACCGCTCGAAGCGGAGCGGCTTGGCGTCAATGGTCCTGTAGGAGCCGTGAACCACAAACTCGGCCAGAGCCTGAGCGGCGGCAGGTGCAACCATGGCGCCGTGTCCTGACCATCCGCATGCCAGGTAGAGACCCTCATATGCCGGATGGGTGCCCAGGATGCCGTTGTGGTCGCCCCGGGTTATGCTGTACAGACCGCCCCACATGGATTTCACGTTGCAGTGCTCGGTGCCTGGGATACGTTCCTGCATGTAGGGACCGATCTCATCTTTATAGTAGGCAAGCGACGCATCCTGATCGAACCCCGACTTCTGTTCAGGATCGGCACGACCTATCTGCAGGTTGCCGGTCTCGTACTTGAAGTAGATGCCGCGATCGATGATCACTAAGGGTATATTCTCGTAGCCGGGGATATCGGGCAGGTTGGTGACGAAGAGCTGACGTTTGATGGGATCAACAGGAAGGTTCTCGTCGTCGTGCAAACCGGAGGCTGCAAGAAGCTGCATTGACCAGGGACCGGCGGCAAGAACTACACCTCCGGCACCGATGCGGCGCCCGTTGGAAAGCTCCACACCCTTCACCTTGTCCCGCTCAAACTCGATGCGCTTTACCTCGGTGCGCAGGTGAACCTCGGCGCTTTCGGCAAACTCGCGCTGGGCACGCTCGGTATACCCCTTGGCCGCAGCAGAGGGATCAAAGCTGCCGCAGTCAGGGCCGAAAAGCCCACCTACCAAAGGCTGGAACCCTGCAAACTCAACGATCTCAGGATCCATGTGATCTACACCTGCCTTAAGGCCCGGAACCATGGGCTCGATCTCTTCAGGGGGGACAAGCTCGGCGCGGACACCTACCTCATCGAACGTCGGCTTGTAGGCCTTTACCCGCTCCCACTGCTCGGCATAGAAGGTGAAAAGATAGCCGTGCTTGTGAAAGCCAATGGGTATATTGAACTCCTTTTCGAAGGCCTCCAGGAACTTGATGGAAGCAGTGGACATCTCCATGTTGATGCGTGAGCCCCACAGGTTGCGGAAAGCGCCCGCGGATTTAGCCGATGTTTCTTCGGCTAACGCGTCGCCCCGCTCGAGGAGTGCCACGTTTCCCTTAAAACCCTCGGATTTAAGATTCCAAAGGATTGATGTTCCAATAATGCCTCCTCCGATAATCACAAGATCGTATGAGTCACGCACTGTGGCCTCCGATTTTTAGGTTGAGTCTATTCCCAACCAGTAATTTGTCAACCCGTAACACACCCGTAACGCACTCGTAACACGCTCATAACACATCCTGATATCGATCAGAATGTGTGTTACGGGTGTTGCGTGTTGACAGACTGATGTATAACGTCTATACTGGGGCAAAATCACAAGGAGGAACCATTATGAGAAAAGCGTGGACGATCTTATTCCTTCTCGTTTTCCTGCCTCTTTCGGCGCAGCCGGTGTTTACTGCCGATGACCTGCCGCGAATCGGGTATGAAACTGAGTACTTGAGTGACACCTCAGAATACATAATCGTAGATGTAGGCACCACTGGTGGACCTCAAACCTGGGATTTCTCTCGTGAAGTAGAGGGCGAAATTATACCGTTTGAGGTACTCGACCCTAATGCTACACCTGTAGGATTCCTTTTCCCTGATGCCGAGTTCGCTTACCACCTTGCTGGGACGCTCATTGATACTCTCAGTGGTGAAATCTGGCAGTACTACAAAACCACCTCGACCGAAATGTTAATGGTCGGGGATTATATCGAGTCCTACCACCCGATACTCGACAGCATAAAGATAACCCATAATTACGAACCTGACCGCATGAACTCCGTATTCCCCCTTCAAATGGGTGCACAATGGCAGGACTTTTTCCACACTGTGGATTCACTTGATCCTACCGGTGTATTTACCATAGAAACGACATCATCGAGTTCAAGCAGAGTGGACGCATGGGGAACCGTCATCACTCCAGCAGATAGCTTTAAAGCCCTCCGTTATGTCACCTATGACACAACCCTCATTATCGTGAGAATCATGGCTGCTCCAGATACTATACTAAACCGTACTATCAACTACACCTGGGTGGCGGCTGATGTAGGACCGGTGATGCTCATCGCCAGTCTTAACGATGAAATCAACCCGGAGTTCAACGCAGCATCAACCTACAGAGTGCTTAACGGAGACTCGGGTGCGGTCGCGGAATCGGGCTTGATAAAGTCCTCGCTTCACCTGGGAATAACCGGGGACAATGTTTACTTCAGCGTTCCTCACACGGACGAGGTAAGACTCGATATCTACGATGCCACCGGTCGCAGGATGAGTGCACTCTATCATGGAGTGTTACCAGCTGGCAATCACAATTTGACATTACCCACTGATCTAGCACAAGGAGTTTACTTTATTAGGCTGCGCACATCCGGTGCAAGCCTGGCAACCAAGTTTGTAGTCCTGGATTAAAAAGGCTTTAGCACTCCAGGCGGGGGTGATCCTCCGGCCTATTATTCTATGGGGGTTCCTGCCATATCTCAAGATGGCCCTCGAATTGCTAAAGAAGTGCTTGACTAATCGCTCAAAAACGCTACAATAAACCCCGTGGCAAAATATATATTCGTAACCGGTGGCGTTGTATCCTCTCTTGGTAAGGGTATAGCCGCATCATCAATAGGGCTTTTATTAAAGAGCCGGGGTTTCAGGGTAACCCTCCAGAAGTTCGATCCTTACATCAACGTCGATCCGGGCACCATGAACCCATATCAACACGGGGAGGTGTTCGTAACCCAGGACGGTGCCGAGACCGACCTTGACCTGGGTCACTACGAGCGATTCATCGACGAAAACCTGTCTCGCCACAATAACCACACCACAGGACAGATCTACGGGAGTATCCTTGCCAAGGAACGCAAGGGTCTCTTTTTGGGAGGCACTGTCCAGGTGGTTCCCCACATCACCAACGAGATCAAGCAGCGTATCACCAGACTCGCCTCCAAGCAGTCGCTGGACGTGGTAATCTGTGAGATCGGCGGCACGGTTGGCGACATCGAGGGTCAGCCCTTCCTTGAGGCCATCCGCCAGCTTAGGCTTGATCTCGGGCCCGGGAACGTTCTCTACGTCCACGTAACCCTTGTCCCATATATCGCAACCTCGGGCGAGTTCAAGACCAAGCCTACCCAGCACTCGGTGCGGGAGCTGCGTGCCGCTGGAATTCAACCGGATATCATCATCGCCCGCTCCACCGAGCGCATGCCCCGCGCCGCAAAGGAAAAGATATCACTCTTCTGCAGCGTAGAGAAGGAAGCGGTAATAGATGCCCCTGATGTAGAAAGTATCTACGAGGTTCCGCTTGTTTTCCACGAGCAGGAACTTGACAGGCTCGTGATTGCAAAGCTCGGGCTCGCTGAGAATCCTGCAGATCTTTCGGCATGGCGAGACTTCGTGGAGCGTGAACGCAGCCGCACGGAGACTATACACATAGCGCTGGTGGGCAAATACACAGGTCTGCGGGACGCCTACAAGAGCGTAATCGAAGCACTTAACCATGCGGCGGTGGCAGAGGGGGTAAAGATAGATCTGGTGTGGGTGGAATCAAGCGATTACGACGAAGATAAGTTCCAAGGATTTAAAGAGATAGACGGCATACTGGTCCCCGGAGGTTTCGGGACCAGAGGAATTGAAGGCAAGATAGCGGTTGCACGTTACGCACGTGAGAAGCGTATCCCCTATCTAGGCCTCTGCGTGGGACTGCAGATCGCGGTGATAGAATTTGCCCGCAACGCATGCGGTCTTGAGGACGCAAACAGCACCGAGTTTGATAAAAAAAACCCGCATCCTGTGATAGATTTGATGCCTGAGCAGAAGAACGTTTACCGCAAGGGCGGGACTATGCGTCTTGGTTCCTATCCGTGCGTGCTTAAACCCGAAACCAAGACACGCGACTACTACAAGAAAGAGGTGGTGTTCGAGCGGCATCGTCACCGCTACGAGGTAAACCCCGCCTATCTGGAACGACTGCAAGAGGCCGGCCTTGCAATCGCCGGCTCATCACCCGACGGGCTTCTCGCAGAGATCGTAGAACTTGCGGATCACCCGTTCTTCATAGCAAGCCAGTTCCATCCGGAGTTTCTCTCAAGGCCTTTGAAACCACACCCTCTGTTTGCAGCCTTCATAAAGGAAGCACATGAGTACGCAACACGTACACAACTCGTCAACCCCCACTCAAAATAAAAAAGAGGAATGACCCCGTGTTGGTCGTATTCTTTTTGATTCTGCTGCGTGTAACACCCTTTGAGCTGGCAGTGATGCTCGCAAGGCTGCTTGTGAGGATGTATACGGTTATTTCTCCCATCGCCCGCTCCCAGTTGCGCAAGGCAAAAGAAACACTGGGGCAAGGCCGATTCCCGGCAAAGGCTTACATTAACCATGCGGCATTTAACCTGACCCTCGCGGCACGCATGGGAACAGGCTTCTCAAGGGAGTTAACTGAACGTGTGGTAATCGAGGGAGAAGAGAACGTGCGCACTCTTAAGGACAGAGGAGATTCAGCCGTGGTGGCGACGTTTCACTATGGGCCGTGGGAGCTTCTTGCCGAGGTATTTACAAAAAAAGGCTACCCCATTGCCGCGCTTGTAGGTCGTCAGCGCATGCCTATCTTCGAGGGTTATCTTGCGGCCTTACGACGCAGGGTGGGGCTTTTAACCGTAAATGACCTTAGCAAGGCATCGCGCGCACTGGGTAACGGAATGTTTCTTGCAACACTTCTGGATAAGACCCGCCGTGCGAAGGGAGGGGCTTGTGGATTGTCCTACTCCGACTATACTGTATCCGTGATACCTGAACGTCTTGCAAAGAGAACCCGCACGGCTCTACTGCCGGTGATCTGTCGCTTCCGCAACCGAAGGCTAGAGATAACGATAGGTTCTTCTGACCAGAACCTTCGTGAGTTCTTTGCCCCCTTCTTTGCCGAAACCCCGTTCGAGTGGCTCGTGTGGGGGGAATAATGCGAAAGATCCTTTGGTTAACTTCCTGGATGTTGGGCTGCGTATTGCTTCTTGGGTCGTGTTCAGATGAAGAACGGGAAAAGGTCGCCGAAGAAGAACTGCCAAGCCAGATAGTAGATAACTTCCAGATGCAGGAGTCTAAAAGCGGCAGGGACCTTTACTTCCTGCGGGGCCGCCGCGCGTTCTACTACGATAAACGATCGGAGATCGTCGTTCTTGAGCCGCACATAACCTTTTACGGCCCTGGTAGGGAGATAACCTCCAAGGTAGTATGCGACTCAGGTGTGATATCGAACCGCACAGGCGACCTTGTGGCCTACGGGAACGTTGTTGTCACTGCGCAGGATAGCACGATCCTTCGCACAGACTCACTCGCCTGGTTCAACCGACGCGCCAAGATAGAGACCGACGCAGAGGTGTCGATCTCTTCACCCCAGGGGACCATCAGGGGTAAGGGACTGATATCCGACGCCGACCTGAATCGCATAGAGATCAAGGAAGAGGTCAAGGGAACCACCCCATTCTCGGTGGAGGAGGAGAGTGAATGATGATTGTATTCTTCCTGCTCTTTTCGGCTCTTGAGTTCGAGGCGGACAAGATGGAAAGCCTGCGTGAGGGATCGGGCAGGACAACCCATCTTACGGGCAACGTGCATCTTTATGAAGAAAAGCTCGATATCCGCGGTGCCGAGGCGTGGTTTAAGCCAGCAGAACAGAGCCTTATCGTATACGGCTCGCTTCGCATAAAGGCGCAGGATGCGGATATCACCGCGGACTCGCTGTGGTTTGAGACCGAGAACCGCATCTCGCATCTCTACCGTCGAGTGGTCGTAAAAAGAGGGAACACGGAGATAAGAGCCCCTGAAATCTCAATATACCACCGCTCAAGGATTGCCAAGATCCCCTACGCGGCCCAGATACGCGACCTCAAAGAAGGAATCCTTATCACAGGGGATGATGTCTTCTACGACCTGGGGAAGGACAAAGGCAGCGTTTCACGTAATCCCATTCTTAGAGAGGAGCGGGATTCGTCCGATTTCAGAATCACAAGCGAGCGCATGCATCTCGACCAAGGTGCAAAATCTGCAAGTGCTGCAGAGGATGTACGTATAGTTACTGAAGATGCGACCGTTTACTGCGACACGCTCGTTCTTTTCTACGAGAAGGATTTTGGGCATGCTTTTGGGAATACAGCGATAGAAAGCCCTGAGGGAAGGATCGAGGCCGACTCGGCTGACTTCAAACTTTCAGGCAGGAATCTGGAGGAGATTTTTCTGTATCCGTGGGTCATCACCCGTTACCGGGCTGAAGGCCAAGACTCGGTGGTAGTTAACTCCCCTTACCTGACCATCGACCTCAGTAAAAAGAACGCAGAAATCCTGATCTTTACCGGAGGAACAAGTGGCACCTACTTCTGGCGAGAAGAAGAAGCAGCACCGCAGCAAGACTAAAGTTAAGGCCAATACAAGTGTCTTGCGCACCGAAGGTCTGTGTAAGGAGTTCGGCAAACGGCCGGTTGTACAGGATGTATCCTTACAGCTGCATCAGGGTGAGGTGGTAGGGCTCCTGGGGCCCAACGGAGCGGGCAAAACCACAACCTTCTCGATGATCATCGGATTCCTGCAGCCGACAGCAGGAGAGATTAGATTAGACGACCGACGGATCAACGATCTGCCTATCTTCCGCCGTGCCCGACTGGGGATAGGCTATCTCTCACAGGAAGCATCCATATTCCGCAAGTTAAGCGTTGAGGATAACATAAAGGCCGTTCTTGAGCTAAGAGGCTACTCCAAGGAAGAGATCGGGGAACGCACAGAGACCCTCTTAAAGAAGTTCGAGATCGAGAACATACGGCGGTCGAAGGGAAACACTCTATCAGGTGGCGAAAGACGCAGGGTGGAGATAGCCCGCGCGCTTGCCACCCAACCCAAGTTCCTCTTACTTGACGAGCCCTTCACCGGTATCGACCCGATAGTGCGAGGTGAGATACAGGAGATGATCCTCCTTTTAAAGAAAGAGGGGATCGGGATATTCGTAACCGACCACAACGTGCGAGAGACCCTTGAGATCACCGACCGTACATACCTGATGTACGACTCACGGATCCTTGTCTCAGGTACACCTCACGAGCTTGTCTCGAACAAGAGGGTGCGCGAGGTTTACCTGGGCAAAGAATTCAAGATATGAGACCCCCGCCCCCTTACGGAACACAGCGCCTTGAGACCTCGCTTCGACCTGAACTCACCCTACACCTTACCCCCCAGATGCGTCTGCGGCTTGAGATACTGCAAGCCAATATACTCTCCCTTGAGGAGATGCTCTCACTTGAGGTTCAACAAAATCCAGCTCTTGAGTTGATCGAGGGGGAGCCGGAAGGGGAGGAAGCAAGGACCACAGAGGAGTTCTCGATCGAGGACTTCTATCCCCACAACCCTGGTGCAGGTTATGAGGGGGCCGAAGAAAAACCTGAACCCGGACCACAATGCGCGGATCGTTCATCTCTTGAGGAACATATGATGTTAACCGTAGTGCATGAGTTCTCAGGTTGCGAGAAAGACTACCGAATTGCACGCTATATCCTCGAGGGTCTTGACGAGGACGGGTTTCTGCACGAGGACTCTAACTCTATAGCCAAAGCCCTTGGTATAACAGAAGAACAAGTAGAGAATATAAGGCGACGTATCCAGCTCCTGGATCCGATCGGGATAGCCTCACATGATATTCCTGAAGCGCTTTTGGTCCAGCTCGAAGCCATGGGATATAACGAGGAAACCCCGGAGGTCCGTATCATTAAGGAAGGCTTCGATGCCTTGCTCCAGAAAAGGATCACATCCCTATCCAAAAGGTTAAGGCTTCCAACCGAAGTAATTGCTGAGGCATTTGAAACGATCTCCAGCCTTGATCCAAAACCTGGGCGCAACTTCCATGAGATAGCATCTCGTTCTGTTCAGCCGGATATAACGATTCGTTACCGTGAAGGAAAGCTGGAGGTGGTTATAAATGAAAGCCCGTTGCCCGGCCTGAAACTCGCAGCAAAGTTCAAGGAGATCCTTATAAATCCAAAAAAATTCTCCAACGAGGAGATCGAGTTTGCCAAGCGCAAGCTTGAGAGCGCGCAACTCTTTATCAAAGGAATCCTGCAGCGCCGCGATACCCTGGAACATCTGGCTCAAAACATACTTCTTCGCAACTACGACTTCTTCAGCGGACGAACCAACCAATCAACCCCCCTTCTTATGAAGGATGCTGCCGAGGAGTTGAGGTTGCATGCTTCAACGATCTCACGCGCGGTGCGGGACAAGTATATTGAAACCCCGGTCGGCATCTTCCCATTGCGCTCCTTCTTCGCCAAGGGCGAGAGAAACCCTGTAATGGAGAAGCTTAAGAACATAATAAAAAATGAAGAAAAAACCAATCCTCTCACCGACGCGGAGATAACCGAGCGGCTGCGAAATCTGGGGGTTCGTATCTCACGCAGGACAGTCGCCAAGTATCGCCTCCGCCTCAATATCCCGGACCGTTTCCAGCGCAAAGCACTGGGGTAGTAAATCGGGCGAACGCTCCCTTTCAAACAATACCAGAAAGCCGAGAGTTTCGGCGACAATGAAAACCGCTCCCTGGCCCCATCCCTGCCAGAGGGCGGCACTTCGTCTCCCATTGGGAGAGGGCGGCTCCGCAGGAGTCGGGTGAGGGGGTGTCATCGCGAGGATGCCCCAGCATCCGCGGCGATCTATTCCCGAAGGGAATGTTCCTTAGGTTCTCCCCCTGCGATCTTTTCCGTGCAGCGGAAAAGGAGCACTTATTTCCCCCTCCCTTTGTGGACAGCGTGCCCCTTGGGGTGCCAATTTTACTGCACCCCATAGGGTAGGGGGATTAAGGGGGAGGGGGTTTTCTGCGATCTTTTTGGCCGAAGGGCAAAAAGGAGCATCAACTTCGTGGGGTGCTTAAGTGATTTGGTGGAGATTAAGGGGGAAGTCAAGTGTATTGGGTAGCGCAAGAAGTGCGTCTAAAATCACTTGACATTTTTCGATTCCCGATTAAACTGATAGTATACAAGGAGGCCAAATATGGGCGAGTATGAGATACTTGAACCACAAGAGTTGATGATAAAACTCTTAGCCAGAATTGCATACCCACCAGAGAAAGTTAGAGAAATTGTAGCAGGTGGTAAGCAAAAAGTAGTTCCTTGGCTTAAAGCCTATAACCTTTGTGACGGGAAGCACGACAAACAAAAAGATATGGCCAAAGAAGCGGGTGTGGATGGAGGTGCTTTCAGCCGTGCGTTACAAGAATGGGAGAAGTTGGGAATTATTTTCCAAGTTAAGAACAATGATGGGAAGGTTTGTTACAAAGCAATTACTTACCTTGAAGAAAAGGAGGATTGATGGCTGAGGAACTCGTTGAAAGAAGGCTAAACCAGATTGTTAGAATTCTAGCTCTGAACGCCACCAAAGATGATGAAAAAGACAAGGACAAGGTTTTGAAGTTAACGAAAATGGGCTTTAATACGGAAGAGATTGCTGAATTTCTAGGAATGGGTACGAATGAAATAATCAAAATTCACCTTGCGGATGTTCTCGACAGTGAAAAAAAGAAACAAGCCTATCTACTAACAACAGCCCAGAAAACCCAGTCCCAAATCTGTAAGGCGCTTAAAATAAGCCCCCCCACTTTAAGTGAGCTTTGGCAGGAATGTGCCCGCAGGGGTTTAATGAGCAAAGAAGGAAAGAGGTACAAACCTCTATTTGACCTGCAAAAGTACAAGTTGATTGCCAAGGGGTCCAGACCTATAGAACCTCAGGAGGACGACAATGACCAAGAAAAAGAAGGAACCGAAAACAACTGAAGAATTACTTGAGGAAATCTCAAGCAAATTAAACTGTGTCATTTATTTGTTAGGGGCGGATATATTCCAAGAAGGTACTCAGAAAAACCATGTTAAAAAACTAAAGAAGGTCGGTTTTAACTACAAAGAAATCGCCCTAATGCTTGGAACTACACCAGGTTCTATCAGTGTAGCAACGGCACCAAGTCAAAGTAAGAAGAAACCAAAAAAGTAATATGCCCAGAACAAGACTTCTTCCTAAACCTCTAACTGATTACCTTAAACCGATTCTAGGCGTAGAGAAAAATGAGTCTGTCCGCAATAAACTTATGCGGGAAGTAGGCACTCAATATCCACTTGAACTAGCAGCAGCAATTTTCTTAGTAAGAAGGAAGGATAACCCCTACGATAAAAGCTTGGGAATAAGCAACGAAACACTTGAGAAATTAGGGAAGTTAGATCCTATTGTAACTGCCCCTCGCGCTCAACCCAAGAAGACTTCAAAACCTAGCCTAGAACCAACTAAAGAACCAACCAAGCGACCAATAAATGTATACATAGCTCAGAAATTTAAACTCACAGACCCAATCTTACCAAAAGCACGTTTAGATGAAGCCAAAATTATGGCTGGAATCTACCCTCTTTTGTATGTTCTGGAAAACTCTATACGTGCGTTCATGTTGAGGGTTCTAAATCACCATATAGGTAAAAACTGGTGGGATGAACCTGATCTATTAAACCTCGAATTAAAGAGAAGAGTAGAGAAAAGAATTGCGGATGAAAATAAAGAACCTTGGCACGGGAAACGTGGAAGTGGTGTGCATCAAATCTACTATACGGACCTTGGTGAACTTCCAGAAATAATGACTTCAAAAAAGTGTTGGAAATTCTTCAAAAACATAATAGGAACACAAGAATCTATCAAAAGAAGAATAAGAGAAATCTGTCTGTCTAGAAATATAATAATGCATTGCAATCCATTAAGTAAACATGATCAAACAAGGCTTGAAGTCTACTTCCGTGATTGGGAAAATCTTCTTGAGGAGAAGATGGATAGTATCCCAAATTAAAATTCCTTGTCCAGCTTTTGGGTAGCTTTTGACCAGCTTATTTTTTACCCCGGACGTCTGCTTAGCGGGGACAGAATGGATGCTGTGGGTAATCTTAGTTGACTTATACTCTTCGGCAGGTTAGAATTTAATATGCGGGAAAAGAAGTTTGTACTCAAGATAAATTGGAGACACGAACTGCGCGATGCCGCGTTTATTGTGGTAGGAAGTGCTGTCTGCGGCATAGCCTACGCGATGTTCCTCATCCCCCATCATATAGTCTCCGGAGGGGTAGGCGGCATCTCCATAATAATCAACTATCTGACCGGTTTGCCGATGTCCCTCTTTTACGTTGCCATCAACATACCGATCTTCTTCCTCGGGCTGCGCGGGATGGGAAAACGCTACGCTCTAAAGAGCCTGGCCGGTATCCTGGCCGTATCAGGGTTCATCTTTCTCTTTGAGAATATACTTCACCTCCCCTCGGCTACCCAGGATACCATCCTGGGAGCGGTTTACGGCGGGGCGATTCTGGGTGCTGGACTGGGGATAGTTTTCCGCGGACACGGCTCCACCGGTGGAACCGACGTCGCCGGTCAGTTCTTAAACAAGCATACCAACATCTCGGTGGGCGGATGGATACTGATCATCGATGCCGTCATCATCGGTTCAGCAGGGGTAGTGTTCGGCACCCTTGAGGCCCCCTTGTACGGGGCTTTGGCACTGATCGTGAACACCAAGGTAATAGACCTAGTGCTTGAGGGCTTCAGCTACGCGCGAGCCGCGCACATCATTACATCCAAGCCTCAGGAGGTCTCCTGGGCGATAGCACTGGAGATGCGCAGAGGCGTCACCTCGCTTCAAGGACATTCATATTTCTCAGGCGAAAAAAGGGAAGTGCTATACGTGGTGCTTACCCGCAGGGAGATTTCGTACCTCAAGTATATCGTTAAGCAGATAGATCCCGACGCGTTCGTGGTCATCTCCGACGTCTACGAGGTGCTGGGCAAGGGGTTCAGGCCAAGGACTTAAATGAATCCCAGCCTTGCCTGATTAAGATGGCAAGGTACAGAAACCCCCGAATTGACAACCTCCTCTTATCCAAAATATACTTTAATGTTATTATAGAGACCCTTTCAAATTGGAGAATCAGATATAGCCCAGTGGGCTCCTACATTCAACATTTATCTCCAAAGGATAATTTAGTTTGAGTGCCCGTTTCTTCATGAATCCAATTTTTCTCTTACTGATTTGATGGCCTTTTTCAGATTTACTAAGGGAAAGGTCTTCAGTCTTTTGAGAATATTATCTTCGGTTAATTCCGTTAATATCCCGGCACATTCTTTACCAGTAGGTGATTCTACTTTGGATATTCGGTCAATAAATTCGGGAATCGCCTTTCCTCCAAAATTCTCTTCAATTCCATACCAGAAATAGTGTGCTAATGCATAGCCCAAACCCAATTTTAGCATATCTGCTTCCTTAGTGGGAAGGGGATAGGTTGGGCTAGTTAATGGCCAATCCAAAAGGTTAAATTTGATTATTTTTTCACCGTTTCTAATTTGTTCGTCCACATATCTCTCGTAATTATTCAATTCTTTTTTAATATCATCTGAAATTCCGGTCTCGCCACGCTGATCATTAGTCAACCTCCGAGCGAAAGAGTAACTCACATATTCGGCAATGCCGTCAGTAATCCACCTGACTTTGTCATCGCCAAATTTGATGTTATTATTGAGTGTGATTTCTGTCCACTCGTGCACAATACTCAAGTAAATACGAGCGAATTCTTTATCGTAGATTGAGAAGGCAAAAAGGTTGTATTCCGTTCCTTCTTCTATAACCCAATTCTGAGGCAATAATATCGGCTCCTTTTCATTAGTTATCACGATTCCAAATGGTTCGGGCGCAAATCCGATTCGTTCTTCGATAATGATCCTCATAACCGGAATATATTTTTTAATCTGCAAAGAGAACTCTTCGTAACCGGCTGGATAGTAGACAATATCCTTTTCTGCCTCTAATCGATTCAACTCTGATAGATTTACCAACTGGAATTCCCGTTTTTCTGGTGTGTCTAACGGAGTAGCGAAGGTGAAGCCAAATTTGAGCCGCTGGGCGCGGTCTTCAGCCATAATTGTCGGGTTAAGTTCAATAGTCTCAATATCAAAATAGAACTTTGTTTCCCCGCGGTTGTCAGTATTTATAACCCTTGTGCTATCTTCGAATTTTAGAATGATATTCCCAAAGGGGCAAGGGTTGCCGAGGGAATCTACCACAGCAAAGGTAAAAGGGATTTTCATTAAATCAGTATAATCCTTAAAAATTCCGCTTTTAATAAAACCATCGCACATATCCTTCGTCTTAAAACCTCTGCCTCCTTCAATGGTAGGAATAGTGAAAGTCCGATGGGGGGCGCAGGAGAAGCAGCCCCACATTGAGATGCCAATCCCAAGTATGAGTATCCACTTCCTCACAACCACCAACATTCTACTCCAACTTCTTGATAGACTACCGCTTCGCCGGTTATCGGATTGGCTTCAACCCCGCTCTTAGCATATCCACGAACACCCTTTAGAGTATCACCATCCCCATACTGAACGAGCTTTACCGTGAGTCCGTAGTTTCCTTCGAATGCATAGGCAATAATATGCCCCATCTCCGAAACGAAATCTGAAAAGCAAATCACGACCTGTGACCTAATATGTAGAACCGCCCCTTAGAGGAAACTTATCTACGAACTTTCTCAGGTCTAAGACTATCCCTTCAACCTTAGACGAGCGGGTATCGTCTATACTTGGAATTATAGTAAATTTTTGCCGTATGTCAAGACCCTTCATGCTGCCTTCGATAGGGCAATGGGTTTTATCCCTGAGAGAAAGAGCATTGCCGGAGGTCTAACCTCTTGCCCTTCTCCCCCGATTTGGACGCTTATAGTTGTAACTTCACATAAATTCATCAAGGTCACTCTGTAGTTCCTCCACAGATTCATCTCGCTTCTTCCTGAGGGTTATAGAGAAAACCTCATGCCATATTCTCTTGACACGACCCGATCTACCAATATCATAGCGGGATCAGAAAGGCGAAGAGCAACTGCTTCAGACGATTCAGACGACAGGGAAAATAAACCAGTTTGTCAGGGTAAGAAAGGAGTTACCATGCAGCCACGAGATGCGGAAAACCAGGAAGCTAAAGTCGACAAAACTCTTATCACAGTCTCCGTCGTTTTGGGCGGCATATACTTCCTTCTAATATTCGGGTACATAGCTTTGATTGCGTTTCTGTTTTCACGAACCTGGTGGTAATTCACAAGGAAGAGCAAGCACACCAATCTCTGCTTCTATCTCTTCCAATGAACACCCGGGATTAAGGGACGAAAAAGTCAAACCCTCATTTGCGGTCACTCCTTCTTCGTGGCCTTGAACTCCACCCCCTTCTCGGAACTCAACCGGCCATAGCACAATAAAGAAAACTTCTCATTGACATTTTTCCTATCACCCCTTATGATACGGTGATGTTGGAGTCTAAACGGGTGTGCCCCCAGTGCGGTTCAGGCGAAATCATCGAGGTAGGGGTTTCCCGTCTCATGTGTCAGAACTGCTATCACGTATTCAATTCCGATACATCTGCAGCGAAAAAAAGGCAATCACAAGAGATTCCTCTACGCAGGTGTCCATACTGTATGAAGATGAAGCCAGCCCACCTATTCCAGGGCGGCATCTGCAGCGACTGCATCAAAAAATATAAAAAGGCAGCACAGGCATCTGAGGATGAGGTGCTTCGCAGACGTATTGCTGAAGAACACCGTCGTGAGATCCGAGAGGATTCCGCCGATTTCGGATGCCTGGTAGGGCGTGAACTAGGCTGTTTGCTGGGCTTGTTAGCCAGGATAATAGGGCCGGAAAGATACTTTGAGTACCGCCATCATCGCAGGTACAGGTGGCTGAGGATACTTATCTTCCTGGTAATCCCTGCCCTGATATTTATTGTGTATCTCTTGATAGTATTACTTTAGTCATCGCCAGCATCATCCCCTGAGCCTTAACCAGGCTTGAATAGAAAAAATTTGTGATCAAGTAACTACTTCTCGACCTTTTTGAACTCCACCGACTTATCCGAGCGGGGTACTACGATGATCTGACAGGGATAGGTAAGTGCCATGGTAACCATGGCGTCTGGGGGCGGGGATTTCTCAAGATACTCAACCACAAGTCTCTTTGGCCCATCTAGCACGCGCTGAATCGAAATACTGTAGCCACCGGTGGGCTTCTCGCCGGAAAAAACACCCACAAGCATCCGGGCAGAGAAATCTACCTTGGGTGGCGCAAGCTTGGTTCCTTCTCCTGTTATCACCATACAGTAGCGATTCCAGAACGCCTCCCAGCTTCCGGCGTCGCGGAAGACCATACCGCCGGATTCAGGATACTGCAAACCACTACAAGGTATCGATTCAAGTGGGGAGACCGGTTTAAGGGTCTTCACGTTGGAACACCCCATCATCAATAAGAGGGCCACAATGGACCCCAAGATGAATTTGCTTATCATACTTTCTCCTCGCCCATCTGGCAGAACTCCTCCTCTCTGAAGGTTGCCAAGGGCAATGGATCGGTCACAGACATACCGGCGTGGATATCCAGCTCCTTCTGGGCAATGGTGCTTATAAGGGTAAAGAGCTGCCCCACCTTGATGTCGTGGGGACAGGCCTGCTCGCACATCCCGCAGCCAACGCAGGAGAGTCCGATGTGGTTCATCCGACCGAGGTGAAAGAGCATCTCGTCGCGCGGCATTTGAAGAACCACGCGGCGGGCGGCCCACTCCTCGTAGCGCGGACCCTCGAAGTGGAAGGTGGCGGAGTCGAAGAAACACTCGTTGCAGTAGCACACCGGACACATGCTCCGGCAGTTATGGCAGTTGATGCAGCCCGCGAAGAACTTCACCAGATTATCTATACTGGCGACTTCCTTCTGTAACTCCGCAAGATGCTTTTCTGCGTATGCGGTGCGTTTGTCTTTTTCTTCCTTGAGTGCTGCATCGCGTGCGGAGGTATCTTCGAGTTCCTGTTCGAGTTTGATGTGCTTGAGGATCTCTGCACCCTTCTCGGTCTTGGCTTCCAAAATGATGCCGCCTTCGGCTCCGAAGGTACCGATGTTGATGTCGGCAACCGGGGCTTCGGGATAGGAGCACATACGACAAACAGGGCGAAGGTCGTCTTCGGTGAAGTCGGCGAATGTAGGAAGGGTATCGGACGCTTTCTCTTCGAACGTCTCAGGTTCAACCGTACCCGGGCAGTCGCGGGTGATTAAAAGAACGTTATCCAGGCTTATCTGGCGGAGCTTAACCAACTCCACCGCGGCACGGGACTCGCAGGGACGAAGCAGCACGGCGACGGTATTGGTTGGATTAGCAAACCGAGTGATCTTGGAAAGCTGAACGGCGGTAGAGAGAGGCATAACCGGAGCGAACGGAAAGGTTTCATCGAGGGAGTCCTGGGAGGAAAGGAGAGCGGGGAATATCTGGTTCAAGCCAGCCTTGCGTGCGGGTAGGAGAGCTGAGGAGATAAGATTGGCCCCGAAGAGCTCGGCAAAGAACTCCCTCGTTGCCTCGCGAGGATTCAGACCCTTCGCATAGATTCCAATCATCATTACACCTAGGTCTGCGGGGATTTACCCATCGGGTTCGGGCCTTTTTGGCTAAGCTCTTCGGTCATCTGTCTGATCACCTTGGCGAACCGCAAACCTTCGGACGCGGATATCCAGCGCAGCCACACCCGTTCAGGGTCAAGCTTAAGGGTGTTGAAGATGGAGTTAAGAAGTGCCACCCTGCGCCTGGCCTTATAGTTTCCGTTAACGTAGTGGCAGTCTCCGGGATGGCATCCGCCGATGAGCACACCGTCGGCACCTTCAAGAAGTGCTTTGATAACGTAGCTTGCATCCACCGAACCGGAGCACATCACCCGTATGGGCCGCACGTTGGCCGGATACTGGATACGCGAGGTGCCGGCCAGGTCCGCGGCAGCAGCGGTGCACCAGTTGCAGAAGAATCCCACGATCTTTGGTTCAAAATTCTCACTCATCTACGCCCCTTTCTTGCTGGGCCGCTAAAACGTCAATCATCGCAAAAGCCTGATCACTTTCTAAAGTCAAAAGATGTGCTGCCTGCGACGGGCAGGCGGAAGCACAGACTCCACACCCCTGACAGATGCTCTCGATCACACGAGCAGACTCGAGTTCCTCATCCATCACCCTTGCCTTATTGGGACAGGCATCGATACAGATGCCGCAGAAGGCACACCGACGGGTGTTGGTTCGCGCAACGTAGTACTTGGGTTCAAGCTTTTCGCGGCGGAGGAATACCAGGGCTTTGGCCACAGCGGCGGATGCCTCGGTTAGGGCCTCGGACAACCGTTTAGGTCCTTTGGCCAGGCCGGCGGCAAAAAACCCATCCGCTTCAAGCTCGGTGGGCCTGAACTTGGGGTTAACCTCGGCAAAGAACCCGAACTTATCGAACGCGATCGGCTTATCGTTGTAGAGGATGGGAGGCGTAGATGCGGTGATCCCGTTAGCAAGCACCACGTTATTGGCAGTGAGTTCTACGGTGGCCTCGAGGAGTCTATCATAAACGGACACAACCAGCTTGCCGTCGCGCTGGGAGACTTCGGGCGGGCTGTCCTTCTCGTAGCGGATGAAGTTCACGCCCAGCTCGCGCGCCTTGAGATAGTAAATTTCACTAAGTCCCCAGGTCATCACATCCCGGGCAAGGATGGTGACCTCCGCCTTGGGATCCGCTTCCTTGAGTGCAATGGCGTTTGCCAGAGCCCGCCGGCAGCACACCCGTGAGCAGTAGGGATGCTCCTCGTTGCGCGATCCCACGCACTGGATCATGACGACAGATTTCAGATTCTCGGTCTCTCCCTGAGATATCCGCCCGGCAAAATCTCTTTCACTTATCACACCTTCCAGTCCCCAGCCGAATTCGCCCTCCTTGGGTTCGTACTCTTCGGCTCCGGTAGCAAAGAGGATTATCGCAGCACCCCGTATCAGTTCTTCCTCACCCCGTTTGAGGTAGCAGGTGAACTTACCAAACTCACCCTCTATTCGGTCAAGAGTGATATCTGTGAGTAGTTCGATCTTTTTGGATTTCTTTACTTTCTTGATGAGTTCGTCGAGGAAAGGCTTAGCCTCGAACCCCTCTAAAGTCCGGGTGAGCTTGCTCGCCTGACCTCCGGGCTGCTCGGTCTTCTCGATAAGTGTTACCGAGGCTCCAAAGTCTGCAAAGTGCTTGGCCGCCCACAGCCCTGTTGCACCACCACCAACTACCAGCGCTCTGCCAATCAACAGCTGGGGTTCTGTCTGTTCAAAGCTGAGAAGTCGCAGCTTTTCGGCATGGGCAAGGGCAAGAGAGAGCGCGGCCTCGTTGACCCTGGATTGATCTTCAAATCCCCAGATGACATACTCGCGGAAATCCAAAAGCTCAAGCTGTGCAGGATGCCAGCCAAGTTTCTGAACACGTTCCTTGAGTAAACGCTCAGCCTTGTTTGGCGAGGGACCTGCAACCACCAGCCGACCAACCTCCTTCTCTTTGATAAACTGCTCAAGCTCATCCAAACCCTGCTCGGTCTCGGTATAGTTGATGAATACTGCCGGGATGCCTTTAGAGGAGAAGAATGTTTTTATCTCGTCCTGGTTCAACCCGGTCTCACCGCAAGGATCAAAGACAATACCGACCTTGGGAAACGGTTCCACCGATTTGCTCGGTACAGCAGACTTTTTGGATATACCGAGGATAGAAGCGATGCGTCCTGCTGCGGCCTGGGCCTCGGTTATCGAATCGGGCAGATCCTTTGGCCCTCCTGCCGAACCGATAGCGAACACCCGCGGGTTGGCTGTCTCAATCTCGGTCCCTTCCTTGATCTTGATAAATCCTTCTGTGGTCTCAAGCTCAAAGAGCTCTGCAAAATCATCTGCCCTGCCTTCCTGCCCCACCACCAGGGTCAGCAGATCGAACTCCTCTTTGTGGAACTTGCCGTCTTCTGATTCGTAATGGACGATGAGGTTGTTGTCTTGAGCCTCCTCTACCTTTGCCGGGCGGCAGGGAACCCAGCGAACGTCGGTCTCTTCCATATAAGAATAGTATGGCTTGCCGAAGTCTCTTCGATCCATATAGAAAATGGTAATCTCTGCATCAGGGTAGCGCTCCTTAAGCATACGCACCTCCTTGGCCCCATACATACAGCAGGCTGAAGAGCAGTAGGGATGCAGGCGGTCGCGCGAGCCGGCGCAGAAGATGAAAGCGATCTTATCAGGTGTGGAGCCGTCGGACGGGCGCTTGAGCTCGCCCTGGGTGGGTCCGAAACACGAGAGGATGCGTTCGAGTTCCAGGCTGGTAACAACGTTGGGGAAGCGCTCACCCAGCTCGGTGAGATATGAAGGATCGATAAGCGAGAAGCCGGTGGAGATTACGACCGCGTCGGCTTCGATTGAAAACTCCTCCGGCTGCATTCCCATGTCAATGCAGTCTGTGGGACACACCTTTACGCACTCACCGCAGCGGGTGCAGTTGGAGCCGTCAATCACCCAGGTTGAGGGAATCGCCATGGGGTAGCGGATGTAGGCCGCCTTGCGCTTACCCAAGAGGTTGAAATCGTCCGGGACCTCTACCGGGCACACATCCTCGCACAGGCGGCAACGCACGCACAGCTCAGGCTTGATGTATGCCGGCTCGGCGTTGAAGTAGAGTTTAAGCCGATCGCCCTTGGCCTTTTCAACGTTCCAGAGGGTGGAGAGGTTGTAGATGTCAAGACCCTCCGCTCCAAGGTCATGGCGCAGGCAGAGCTCGGAGGAACCCGGCTCGATGCGCGAGCGAAGCTGACAGAACCCGCAGGCGTCGTTTGGAAACTGCTTGTCAAGCTGGCCGATTGTGCCGAGCAAGTGGGATTGCTTCTCTACAAGTGAGACGCGGAACCCCAAATCGTTGAGAGCCAGTGCCGCCGCGATGCCTGCCGCTCCCCCGCCCAGAACCACTATGTGTTTTTCGACTTCCTTGGCCATCAATAATCCCTGGTTGCTTCGTCAATCATTGCAAATAGCTGGGTCCTGGTATAGTTGCGGTGCTTGACCGCCTGTGAAGGACACGCCGCAGCGCACGCCCCGCAGCCCTCACACAGCGCCTCGTTGACATATGCCTTGCGCTTGACCGGATCGACCTTGGGCGCATCGTATGGACAAATCTCCTCGCAGACTCCGCACCCGGTGCAGATATCGGCATCAACCTCGGCGATCAAAGGTTCACGCTCAAGCGTTTCTTTGGAGAACATGACCAGCACCTTGCCTGCCGCACCCGAAGCCTGGGATACGGCATCGGTTATATCCTTGGGAAACTGGGTCACCCCGGCAACGAAGATGCCAGCGGTGAGGGTTTCAATAGCGCGAAGCTTGGGGTGTGCCTCGGATACCCAGCCGTATTCATCGGTGGCCAGACGCAATTTGGATGCAAGCTCTGTAGCACCTTTGGAGGGCAGCATGGCAGGCGCCGCCACCACCAGATCTGCATCCATCTTGATGGGCTGGCCCGTAAGGGTGTCCTCGGCGAACACGGTCACCACCCCGTCATGCTCGTACAAACGTGAGACCTTGCCGCGGATGAAGGTGGCGTGCTCCTCCTCCATTGTGCGTGCGTAGAACTCCTCGTAGCGCTTGCCGTTGGAGCGGATGTCGATGTAGAATAAATACGGCTCGCCGTCCTGAACCGCGTGCTTGTAGAGCATCGCCTGCTTAACCAGATACATGCAGCACACGCGCGAGCAGTAGGCAACACCGTGCTCGGGATCGCGCGAGCCGGCGCAGTGCACGAACGCAACCTTTTTGGGAACCTTGCCGTCGGAGGGCCGGCGCACCTCGCCCGCGGTGGGGCCGGAAGCGCAGAGCAAACGTTCGAACTGGAGTGCGTTGATCACGTTGGGGAACCGACCCCCGCCGTATTCAGGCATTGCCGATAACGGCATCAGCTCGAATCCGGTGGCGACCACGATGGCACCAACGCTTATCTCCTCTATCCAGTCTTTGAGGTCGTGGGCGATAGCGTCGGGCTCGCAGGCAGCCTCGCACAGCCGGCATTCGGAGCACCCGCCGCAGTGGATGCAGCGCTTGGCCTGCTCAATGATCTCTTCTTCCGAGTAGCCGAGCTCAACCTCGTTGAAGTTGGAGATTCTGTCCGCCACTTCGAGCTCAGGCATGGGTTTAAGGGGTGAGGGATAAGCGAGGTCTTTATCACCCACCAGGTCGCTCTTACGTGAGAGTTCGTTGGCACGATCAAGGGTGAAGTCCTTGCCTTCAAGCATCAGGTTGATGGAGCGTGCCGCCTTTCTGCCCGCGCCCGCCGCATCTATGAAGGTGGCCGGGCCGGTAACGCAGTCCCCGCCTGAAAAGACTTTCGGATTCGAGGTAGCGAGGGTCTCATCATCCACAGCGATGGTTCCCCATGGGGTAAGCTCGATCTTGTCTTCCTCGGTGATGAAGGATAGATCCGGCTTCTCGCCGATGGCCAAAAAGACATTGTCAAACTCCAAGACCTCTTCCGAACCCTCGATGGGTATGGGCCTGCGGCGGCCTGAGGAGTCCAGTTCGCCCAGCTTCATGCCGATGACTTCGACAGCCTTGAGCTTACCGCCCGAGCCGATGAACTTTGTCGGGTTGGTGAGCAGCATGAACCTGATGCCCTCCTCTTTTGCGGCCTTGACCTCCTCGGCGATGGCAGGCATCTCCTTCTCTGTGCGGCGGTAGAGAACGGTAACATCAGCACCCAACCGGAGAGCTGACCGGGCCGCATCCATTGCCGAGTTGCCGCCGCCAACCACGGCCACCCGCTTACCGATCTCAGGTGTTTCGCCCTTATTTATGCTTGCGAGAAAATCAATTGCTCCACCTACCCCGTCCAGATCCTCACCCGGAATGCCCATCTTACCTTCCTTGTAAGCTCCGACAGCAAGGAACACCGCGTCGTGTGAATCTATGAGTTTCTTTAGTGAGATATCCTCACCGATCCTCGTATTGCCCTTGAACTTCACCCCCAGCTTGAACACCAGTTCGCACTCTTTTGCCAGAATATCCTTGGGCAGGCGGAACGCCGGAATACCGGTCCGTAACATACCTCCCGGTTTATCCTGTGCATCGTAGATAGTAACCTCATGACCGGACTTTCTCAGGTCGACCGCCGCCTGCAGTCCGCCGGGACCGGCACCTACGATAGCGACCTTTTGTCCAGACGGAGACTCAATCTCAATCTCCATACTAGCCTCACCCTTCTCCTTCAACTCCCAGTCCGCGAGCCAGCGCTTGATATGCCTGATGGTTACCGAGTTGGAATCAACCTCCTGCCTTTTGCAAGCCTCTTGGCATGGATGGGTGCAGATGCGTCCGGCCACACCGGCAAACGGGAAGCGGGCTTCGTTACGGATGAGCGAGAGCGCCTGCTCATACTTACCTACGGATATCGCGGCCACGTATCCGTGCGCGTTGAGATGCACCGGGCATGCTGCTCGGCAGGGCGGCTCACCCTGTTTATCTATGGTGAACTTGTTGGGCACGGCCTGTTCAAACGGGCGGTAGGCGGCCTTTCTTAAAGCCAGTCCTTCGTCCCATTCGCTCTTCATGTTAACGGGACAGACCTCGGCACAGTCCGCGCATCCGTTGCACTTGACCCAGTCGATGAAGGGCGAACGGTGTTTGACCTTCACCTCGAAGTTGCCGATGTAGCCTGAGACCTCCTCAACCTCAGAGCAGGCCATGATGTGGATATTTGAATGCTGGGCTGCCTCGGTCATCTTGGGGGTCATGATGCACTGCGGGCAGTCCAGGGTAGGGAAGGTCTCGGAGAGCTGAAGCATCCTGCCGCCGATGGAAGGTGTGCGTTCGACCAGGTAGACGTCGTGTCCGGCATCGGCGATATCCAAAGCGGCCTGGATGCCGGCCACACCGCCGCCTATAATCAGCGCCTTATGAGTAACCGGAATCTGGAACGGCTCGAGCTCCAGGTCGCCGGCAAGCTTGCGCACCGTCTCCCGGACAACAACCATTGCCTTGCGGGTGGCTTCTTCTTTATTATTAAGGTGCGGCCAGGATACCTGCTCCCGGATGTTGGCGACCTCAACCTTGAAGGGATTGAGCCCGGCGCGCTTGGCCAGGTTGCGGAAAGTCTTCTCGTGAAGGGAAGGCGAGCAGTTGGCCACCACGATGCCGTCCAGGTGTTCTTCCTTGATGGTCTCTTCAACCATATCCTGACCAGGCTCAGAGCACAGGTAGATGTAGGACTTGGCATAAACCACCCCGGGAATAGCCTTGGACTCGGAGGCCACACGCTCCACGTCCACCGATTCAGCGATGTTAAGACCGCAGTGGCAGACGAAAACGCCTATCCGGGGTCTCTTCACACTTCTACCTTTTCTTCGAGGAGTTTGAGGACACGGCTGTCCTCTATGCCTAATTCCTTGGGTTCGATGCCCAGCGCCAGTCCAATGAGTTGGGTGAAGTAGAGGACAGGTATTCCCTTGAAACCGTAAACATGCTCTGTCACCTCAGGTTGTCGTGCGCCTACGTTGAACTCGCACAACGGACAGGAAAGCACGATGACATCAGCACCGGCCTTTAAGGCCTCGCTTACAATCCGCTCGGTGCGCTCGAAGACAAGCTCCTTATGACCGATGGTGTGGTAAGAACCGCAGCATTCCAATCTGGACAGCCATGCCACAGGCTCGGCACCGAGAGACGACACAAGGTCCTCCATGACTGTGGGATCTTCAAGGGAGTCCACCCCCGCACCCTCAGGCCGAACCAGCGCGCATCCATAATAAGATGCAACCTTGAGAGCGGTGAGAGGATTGGTGACCTTCGCTTTGAGAGCGTCCCAGCCCACATCGTCGCGCAGGACCTCAAGAAGGTGCCGCACCTGAACATGACCCGAATATTTCAAATCTTCCTTATACATGAAGTCGTTGAGCTCGGAAAGCCTTACCGGGTCAGAGGAGATAAACTCGTTGGCACGCTTGAGGGTGTTGTAGCACATCGAGCACAGGGTTAGCACTTCGCTCTCACCCATGGCCTCGACCCTTACCAGGTTGCGTATCGTGGCCATATGGTGCATGGTATCATCGATGGTCAGGGAGAAAACCGTGCCGCAGCAGTTCCAGCGCTCGATCTCCCGCATCTGGATGTCAAGAACCTTGGCAATGGCAAAGGCCGACTGCTCAAACGCCTTGCCGGTTGTCTTCATTGTGCAGCCAGGGTAGTAAGCAAAGCTCTTCATTATCCGGATAACTTCCTCAAGGCCGACACCCAGGCGATAGTCGGGTATCGTTCGCGCTCCTCCTCGGGTATGTTGTTAAGGTCCAGTTCGTCTATATTCTTTCTCAGACAGACCTGGCGCAGCGCCTCAAGTACGCGCGCGATGTCTATCCCCTTGGGACAACGGGAGGTGCAGGTAAAGCAGGAGGCGCATATCCAGATGGTTTTGGATGCAAGCACCAGCTCCACCTCGCCCAACTGCAGAAGCCTGATCGCCTGGTTGGGTAGGATGTCCATGAGGTTTATAGACGGGCAGTCGCCTGAGCAGCGCCCGCACTGGTAGCAGCTAAAGACGTCAACTTCAGAAATCCGCTCCACCTTGTCAAGGATGTCGCGGCGGGACTTGGTATGTGTGCCAAGTTCAATCATTTAGCGGTGATTATAGGAGCAAGAAGGGTGGTTGTCAACCAGAATGGGAGAGAGAGGCTGGGATTTCGAAACCAAAGGTAACTGGAACGATCTGCTTGATGCGGGCTGGGTGGTGTTTGACGACCTGGGGACTGAAGATCCAACAAATCTCCGGTTCAAGACAAAGTTCAACCATCTCTTCGAAACGCGGCATCGAGAGCAGCGTACATTGATCATCCTTACAAACGTGAGGATCGAGGAGTACGGTGAGCGGATAGTCTCACGGATACGCGATTGGGGAGTTGAAGGATCAGTCTGGGAGATTCCTCACATCAAGATTTGAAAGAGTGTAAGATTTAAGCAGGAGGATATAGAAGTATGGCTCAAATCCCGTCGTGTTATGCAGACAATTTCCAATCAAGACAGCGCTAAACTTCTCTCTGATGTTGACAAACCACATTGTCCGATTAGAATTTGGACTTCCCTTCACGGGGTCCCCGCGAAGCTGCGGAGCAGATTCGTGGGGTGAATATGGCGGTGTAGCTCAGTTGGTTAGAGCAGCGGAATCATAATCCGCGTGTCGGGGGTTCAAATCCCTCCACCGCCACTTGATTATGTCTTGCACATGTTTAGAGCAGCGGACGCGAAGCGGCGATGACTATCGCCATCATAATCCGCGTGTCGGGGGTTCAAATCCCTCCACCGCCACTTGATTATGTTTTGCACATGTTTAGAGCAGCGGACGCGAAGCGGCGATGACTATCGCCATCATAATCCGCGTGTCGGGGGTTCGAATCCCTCCACCGCCAGTTGGTATACTCAAGGTTAAGAAAAGTGCGATTACAAAAGGAACCGTCGCTTACGGGGTCCCCGCAAGAGCGCGCAGCGATCTTGTGGGGTGAATACCGCCAGTTGATCTACCTAAGGAGAATTAAGGAATGACCATATCTATCGGTGCGGATCATCATGGTTTTGTTCTCAAGAATTCCCTGAAAAGATGGCTCCAGCTTAAAGGCCACAAGCTAATTGATGCCGGAACCGACGATCCCACATCCACAGATTACCCCGACTATGCGCTCGCAGTAGGCAGTCTGGTAGGCTCGGGCGAAGCCGAACTGGGGATACTGATCTGCGGGACAGGTATAGGGATGTGCATCGCCGCCAATAAGGTGAATGGTGTGCGTGCCGCCAGGGTATGCAGCGAGAAGGACGCCCAGATGGCCCGCCGTCACAACAACGCAAACGTCCTGTGTTTTGGAGCCGAGATCGTGAACGAAGCGCTTGCCCGCAGGATGGTTACTGCATGGATGGAGAATGAGTTCGAGGGCGGGCGCCACGAACGCAGGGTGGAAAAGATCACCGCTTTTGAAAATAAAAACGAAGGCTAGGATGTATCTTTATCCAGCGGCAAGGAAACCCATCCCACAGAACACAAACCACAGCCCTGGCTATCAGGATAAACCGGTCAATCAATCAAGAACCAATTCGCAAGTGGCCTCAAAACGTCTCAAATTGCCAACACCCGGTGTGAATAACTTCTTAAAAATGGTGGAAAACACCTTAAACCACACAGGAGCATAAGTTGAGGAAATCCCGAGAAGAAAAGAGGGGAATCTTATCCACACCCAAAAGCTCAGACCACACGCTGTTGCTCAGCTTACGAGCGGCAAGGGAGAGGCTGGATAAAGAGATCGGCAAGGTTATCGTTGGGCAGAAAAAGGTGATCGAACGCATCTTGATCTCCCTTCTCTGCGAG
>NJBO01000014.1 GCA_005223075.1 candidate division TA06 bacterium B3_TA06
AGCGCTGACACGCCTCGATTGTAGGCCTGCCGTCCACCCAGGTAACCAGAACCTCGGTGTCCTTCTCAGGAACCAGGATGAACCCCAGGTCCTTGTCGCCCTCCCTGTTGAGAACCCGCAACGGCATGGGAACGTGCTGCAAGAGCGTCTCGGACTCCTTCTCAGGCTGCACGTCACACCAGAACCCGTGTATGCGATCGGGCAACGCCCAGCCTGCAGGTGTCGTCTGCTGGCACGCCTCCACAGTGCCTATGATTGCATCGTCAATGCCCTTATCTGAAAGCTCGGCAAAAAGTTTCCTTACGTCATTCATTATTACTCCTTAGGTAGAAGTTCATCCGGCGGCTTGCGAACCTCAACCGTCGTCCGGAAGCCCCCTTGGGGCGAGTAGTTAAAGGTCACCGCCTTGGCTTCGTAGTAACCGTTACGGCTAGGATGCTCGGCCGACTCAAGCCAGAATCTGTGGGAGTGTGAAAGCTTGGGATTACCGAACGTAGTGAAGCTGCCCTCATACTGGGCGGCGTTGAGTTCGTGGAACTTTCTCTTCGCCAATTCCTTGGCTCGATCCTCGGCCTCCTTCTTGCCCTGATCAAATGAATAGATCCGCGTGAAGCTGAACTCCTGTCCCTCCTTCACCTTCTCGGTTTTATACTCTTTTTCTGTCTCCGGATACTCCCCCTTCACGGATTTATTCTGCTGCTCGCGGTCCACCAGATTGCAGATGGCCTTGCTGTAAGGTTTGTCGGTGCGGTATTTGAGACTGCCAGCCGAGATAATGTTACCCCATGAGGGTGAGAATTTACTGCCCGCCTCGTAGTTTGAGCGCTCACGGCCGGAGCCTATGCGATAAAGAAGCACTTTAGAGATGGGAGGGCCTGAGATAGGAAGGTAGCGGCGCAGGTAGGGCCAATCAGGGCCGAAGTATACCCTCTCGGTACCCGGTATGCAGAAGTGAACCCACTGAATCTCCTCCGAAAGCTTGGCCATGGCCTGGGCAACGGTCTGGTTCTTGAACTCCATGGAACGAGGCCTGGCGTCAAGGTCGGTCTCGGCAGCAGGCATACAATAATCCGTAAGCCCGGCCCGGGACAGCACATCCTGAGCTATCTCGCTGTAGTAGAGACGCTTGCCTCCCTTACAGTAGGTCTCGGTGAAGTATTTGCGTTTCGCCTTCGTAAAGGCGTCCTCAGCCTTGATCACAAGCGGCAGGTCAGGTGAGATCCAATCGATAACCCCCACAAAAACCGTCGCCTTCTCCGCATTCTCACCGATATAGCCAAAGCCTATCTCTATCTGAGATCCTTCTTTGCCGGGTTTAAGAAATTCAAGATCCTCGATCTTCTTGGTGGCAGGTACGTGTACCTCCGCACTGTCGCAGGGCTTCTCGGACGAAAGATTGACGGTAATCTGGGATATAGCTTGAACATAGCGCACCTCGTCCGATGAAGAGATGATCTTTACTTCAAACGTTGGAAGCAGCACCGCCATCACTACCCCCGATAGAAGATTGAGCGCCAGCGTTCAGCCATACGCATCTCGGGCTTACGTGCACGCGCAAAGTAGAGGATCCTGTCCCCGGCCTGTGCTGCGTGATCCGCATCCCAGCGGTTGTAGGCATAAAGATCAAAGCAAAGCGTTGGGTCGCCGTAGCGATCGGCAGCCAAAAGAACCATGGGATCGTAGGAGGGGTTGAGGGCAACCTGGGCCAGGAACCCCGGAACCTTCCCTTGCTGCTCGGAGACCTCAAGGTAAGGTATAAAGACCTCAAGCCCGGGTGCCGTATACTCTGGATCGTCGCCGAAGCGATCAAGGTTAGCATGATAGATCACCCACCAAAGCGAGGCATCCCCGTAGTAAAGCTCGGCAAGAAGCCAGATATCCTCACCCTGATTGAGGGGGTGGAAGAAACCTCTTTCAGAATTATGCTCCACTACTCTCCTCCTGCGTTTCATAGTCCTTCTTGAGGGGGAAGAGATTGACATCTCGGTCCATCTCGGCCACAGCGCTGAGCGTAACCTGATAGCGGTGATTCCTTGTAGGCTTTATGTCTATTGACTGCAGCACCACGTACTGAATCTCCAGCGCCCATAGAAGGGATTGTTGAGGGTCCATCTGGCCTTGCTCATTGCGATACACCGTGGCACTTTCGATGAGCGTGACCTCCCCCTTGTGTGTGTGAACAAGATTGGCCAGTTCATCGATAACCTGGTGGGCACTTACGAAATCGCCCTCTATGGGAGGCAGTGCGTAGTCCCCTGCCTCGAACGAGATCGAAAGGTTGTAACCTGAGAACCCCATGTCCTCCTTGACCGTATCCACAAGGCCGTCGACCTCGGTCACCACCACCTTGCAACGCCCGTTGACCGTTATCTGGCAGGGGAATGGGATGGTTACCCTATTCCCTGCTTTGGGCGCCTCAAGTACCAGGTAATCCGTGCGGGTGTAGAACATCCCGGAGCGGAAGCTGTTGAATCGAACCGCCGTAGCCGAACCCTGGCTTTCTGGACTATCCTTAGGCATTCATACCTCCTAAACCTTACTTGCTTCGCGGGAAAGTTGTCCAAGAAAAGTTGTCAATAACTTTTCGCATTCCTTTTCACTCAACTCTTCCTCTATAATCTCGACCGCCTCAGCATCCACATCAAATCTAGGCTCCGAAGAAGCGTACCACTCCCTGCCATAACTGTCGGGGCCAACTCGGCTTGCTCCTCTCTCTGGATAACCTGCTTGTACTTCTGGCCGCTGATAAGGCTCTTCTGAGGGTTGAATCTCCTCCATGGCATAAAGCAGAACCTTATCCTGGAGCACCTTGACAGGCGCATCCTCTTTGTTTGAGGGTCCATTATTTACATATGAAAGGATATATTCAACCGGTGGCATCTTCTCTTCTGGCGAAAGCTCAGCTTTCTGCCACTCGTAACCTGTTCCCAAGCCTTTCTTTATCTTAAGATTCTCTTCAGCCTGCGCGATATCTAAATCTTTAGGGATCTGCAGTTCCTTAGGGAAATCGAGTTCCGTGCTTAATTTCTTATCCTTACCTTTCAGCATCCCTGGCATAACCTTAGCCAGAGCCTCAAACAGAACATCCTGTTCCTTGCTGTAGTTGGCTAAAAGAGCGGTGTGATCCGTCGTCTGCGTGGAAGCGGTATTGGTATTCTGAGCATAACCCATAAACTCACCTACTGTGCCTGGGAATACTGACGGAGGAAATCAATAAATACATTTCCCAGTCTTTCCGGACTTATCTTCTGGGTATGAATCTGCACCGAGCCCTGCTCAAACCGGTACACAACCTGCGGTTGGGGTTGAGGTTCTGAAAGCCCACCCAAAAGATTGCCTGCAGTCCCTCCTGCGGCGAAGAGAGACCCTAATGGTGAAGCAGTTAGCATCATCTGAGGAACTTGAAAAAGTCGTTCCGCAAGTTTACCAACCCTACTTCCTGGAGCTGATGGTCTTTGGGATGGTAAGAGATTCTTGAACGGAGCCAACAGGAACGCCCCGAGGTCCAACGCCGGACTGAAGCCTCCCCTACCATTTCCCTGACCAGCTACCAGCTGTTTGAGCCCGCCCAAGAAATACCCTCCAGATGCCATCGCACCGTCCCCACCCGCAGGGGTCATATTAGCGAGTTCCGCTTGGGCTTTCTCTTCCTGAGGGAATGCCCCGTACATGGCCAAAGATAACATACCCGCTACCATTGATGACTTAGTTCCTCCAGGTCCGACTGGGGAAGGCAACGCAGAAGGCCACCCACCCAAACTGGGTAAACTCACCGAAGGAAACGAGGGCAAGCTGAGGCTTGAAGATGTGGTTGTGTCACCACCACCCGATGGCATTCCAAGAAAACCCGCACCATAGCCAGTTGTAGGGATGAATGGAGCGCTAGAAACCTCGCCTCCACCTCTAGTATAATCGGCTCCTCTCGTATATGAGGCTGCCGCGACTCCCTGGGTTACACCGTAACCAGATGCAGCTAAAACACCTGCGTCAACAGGTTCCTCTGGAAGAGCTCCTCCTAATCCCAATTCTTCACTTTCTGAAAGCATCTTCTGGTAATACATATTTAACCACTCATTCCCAGGATCCCCCCCGGTGAAAAAATTAATCCATTCCTTTAATCCTGCAATCAAAGGATGGTAAGTAACCTTTTTCAACCGAATGAAATCCTCATCAGGTGCGATTAATTTAAACTGGCCGGGTGTTAAATTCAGCACCTTTGCCCAGGCGTAAATGGCTCTGTCGTCAGGGACAAGTCGCCAATGTGACTGATCAACATATTCACTAAGTACACTTTTAAGCTCCCTATGCTTTTTTTCATCAGTAAATATGTCCGGGAAAACATATTTTTTTGCCAACTCGTATGCCATTATGAGGGGGTTAGGTTGGTCAAATAAAATCGCCATCAGCCCACTTATGTATCCTTTTATTTTCCCACCCGTAGCCCACCAATCCATTGTGTCGAAAGCTAAGTCACCTGTTCCCCCAGCGCGATGGTCAGCATCTCCCAATCCTTTTGATCTATTTTCATTTGCTAACTCCGAATAGGAAAGCTCTGCCAAATCTTTAATGAACGGTAAAAATCTCTCAATCTGGTAATTTCTTATTTCAAGGGCTGAAGGGTCAAGCACGAGCCCTCTAAATACCTTTTGTGCCTCTGCATAACTTTCGTATCCGCCATAAAAACTTCTTACTGACTCGTCTCCCTCAAGATCATACCAAGATAGAGTACCTTCCAACTCCTTCTCAACGGCTTTTATTTCTCTATCTGCCCATTCATTCATCGCTGAACAAGTTACGGCAATTCCTGCACCAGCAAGAGCAACGCTTATCAGGGTTGCAGTCAAACTCACTGGTATTGCCAAAGATGTCACTATAGAAGCTATCGATAAGGAAATCGACATGATTTTCTTTGCTTGTTCATCATCCTTAACCCCTTTCTTTAAAATGGCATATACTTCTGCATCTTTTTTGATAACTTCCCACCATTTACCCGTATAAATGCTTGCCTGGGGTTGGGGGACTTGTTCTTTAATCGCCTCTATTCGTCTATCTTCGATTTCCCTCAGTCCGTCGCGATAAATCTTCCCAAGCTGATACAGGTACTCCACTTCTTCAATAATCAAATCTGTTAGCTCTTTAATTATTCCATCTCGTCTAAGCTTGTCTAATGCCTCTTGGTATTCTGCTTCAGTTTCACGGGGAACGTTGTAATATTCGAAATATACCCACTCAGGAGCCACAACATGCATACGTGACTCTTCTTTTGTGCCGTATCCGATCAAGTTACCCTGCGAATCCTCGGTAATCCAAATGTCGTTGAAGTAATCTGAAACCAACATAGCGTTTTGAATAACGGACCGAGCACTAACTGGATCACTCATGGGGGCGGCAAAGCATACTGCGTATAAGTATTGTTGCTCATCCAACGTAACCAAAAAAGCACGGTGGAATCTTCGCTCTCTTGAACTCAACAGCTTCTTTATTTTTCTCAATTCCTCGTTCAGTTTTCTTGCTCTCTTCAGAAGTTCATTTATTTCATCACTTGGATTCTTACCCACGTTAACCTCCAAACAGGTTAGCGATAGCGGCGGCGAGGCGCCTGGAGGAGCGTTCCTCGAGCCACAGCGCCTCACCGTATCGAAGCCAGAATTCGCGCTCGTTCTCAGGGACCGAGCCGAAGTAGTGTCTAATCATTGCCTCCGCATGCAGCACCACGTTACGGTCTAGTTGCCTGCGGCGGGCTTGGGAAAATTTTCAAGCTTCACCTCCAGGCCGGTGCCGGCCACCCGCATCAGGTTTACCGCGATCTGAGGCACCAGCGCAGGCTTGGCGTCAATGAGTTTCTTGATCGCTTGCTTTTCCAGTGCGCACGTCATAACCAGGTTGCGCGACGCCTCGTATAAAGACTCCGAACCGGTATCGTAGTAGAACTTTATCTCTGCATGCCCCGGCACCCTGAAGCCGTAGGTCTCTTCACCGATACGGATGGTGATTGGTGCTTCTTCCTGCTTGGCCATTTTTCTCTCCTTTTGCGTTTTAGGGGGCGGCCGCGAGGGCCGCCCCAAAGTTTTTACTTTGCTATCACCTTACCGGCAACTGCCGTGTACTTGCGCACGATCTTCTTCGTGCCCTCGTCTAATGATTCGCTGATGTCGGTTACGTCCACGTCGTGGATCTCGATGCTCTTTATCACGTTCCACACCTGGGTGATGAGTCCGGCTGCGTCCGCCTTCTTGTCGGCGTAGGCGACGGTGATGAGGAAGGGCGCGTATTCAAGGGCGTCCTTGCTCTCATCATGGGCCGTGGCCTCGAAGCGGGCGGCACTCTCAAGGGTCATGGTGAAGTCAACCGTGTAGGAACGGTGGCCGTAGCCGATCCCGTGAGGGGCCGAACCAGCAGCGTACTGAAGCTCCTTTTCCTTCTTGGATGACCAGTTGATCGAGGTGATCCCGGTATAGGGCTCACCGCCCAGCTGGATGGCCACGTCGGTCCAGTCGTGGATCTTACCGTTGATAAGGATGCTATCTGCCATCTCTCACCTCCTTAGCCTTGCTCGACTTTTGTTCTAAGCTGGAAGGTGGCCTCGAGCTTCTTCTTGGTAGGCGTGGGTACTATCTCCACCTTACAGTGCATGATACCGTTGGACCAGATGTTTGCATCAGGACGCAGGGTCAGCACATAGTCCATGATGGGTTTGTCGGTGTCTTCCTCGGTGATCTTCATCGCCTCCAGGGGACGGGAAAGGTCGGCCTTGTAAGCGGCCATATCCTTCTCGGTGATGCCTGGCGAGTTAACGTAGGGCATGTTCGCCACGCCTACCATACGCACGGACTCGTCCATTATTCTGCGGTTGCGAATGCAGTAGTAATCCGAGGTGGGAGAAGCCCTTGTCCAGTCGTCGGTAAATCGGATGCCGTAGCCGATGAAGTGGCGGAAGCTCAGATACCGCGCGTCGTTGAGCCGGGCAACGTTCGAGGGTCCCATCTCGGCGTTGGTGATATACTCATAGTCTGCGGTGGGGACGGTCGGTGCGACGAGGAAGTAATAATGCCCGGTTGCGTATTCGATAGTGCCAGTCGCAGTCCCGGTAGCCTGATCATAGAGTACACCGTCTCCCCCGTCTACGTGAATAACCACCGGTTCGTCAGTGGTAGTTATCTTCACCGACCAGGGCACGACAGGAGCCTTGGCAAGGAATCCATCCTGAAGGATAGAGTCTTCGCCGGTTATCGCAAAGATCGGCTTCGAAGGATAGATAGCGAGCGAGTTGGCGATGCTCATGTAGCGCACCCAGCCGATGGAGTGGTGGAGGTCCGCCTTGGAGACGAGCCCTGCGGCAGAACCGCCGGCCATACGGAGTTGCAGGCTGCCGCGCACGTCGGTCAGCGACGCCTGAGCCGCGTTCACGACGAGCCGGGCCGAGTTCTTGGCTCCGGCGCAGGCAACGAGTAGATCGATCCAATCGTCAACCTCTTCGAGCGCGTCGGCATCCTTCAAAGGCAGCATGGACGGGGCGTTGCAGATGAAGAAGATGGGGCGCTGTTCGTCCGTCCACAGGTTCTCGGCGATGGTAATGAGCGCTGTCCAGAAGCTGGTGATGTTCGTCTGGTCGCGGGTATTCCATATCTGGGCGGACAGGTTGGAGACGTAGACATATTCGAACCCCATTCCCGACGTAGGATCCTTCCATGCGGCGGCCTTTTCGCACGCGGTGATTATCTCGTTCTCCGTAGCGCGCGGCTCGTAGCACCACCAGCGGTACTCGTCGCCGGCAACGAAGCTATCGGCAGGGATAGTGTCTTCGGTAAACTCGATGTACGTGCCATTGTCCATCTCGATCATGGACTTTTTCGTCGGTTCTGCGGTAGTGATGGCAAAGGCTTTTTCCGCGCTCCAGGTAAGGCCGTTGTTTGCCGAGACCTGATAGGTGGCGGTAGTAAGGGAGCCGCCCTTGACGATGCGGAGCCGATACCGGCGGTTGTAGCCGACCTGCGTGTGCGGAGAAGCGTAGCCGGTAGCCACTACGGCCTTGCCCCCGCCGCCGCCTTCGCCGGTCGGCTTGCCGTAAATCTTGTGCTCCGGCACGGTGATATCGGTTTCAACTTTGGCCGCGGTCGCGCGAACGATGCCTATCTGGCTTGCACCGGCGCAGAACGCATCGTAGGCGTGTTCGGTAAGCGTGCCGTAGCCGTACTCATCCAGAACGTCGCCTGCATCGCCCGTGAACTTAGTGTCCGTTGTGCCTTGCTCTGACGTTCCTATGAGGCAGAACAGTCCGGCCAGCGAGGGGGGCAAAACGCCAAGCCCGCCTTCCTTGATCGTAGGATAGTAGCCGGGTAAATCTTTTATAGGCATCTGTTACTCCTTGTTGAGAAGGTGTTTGTTGATTGCGGCCTGAAGTTCAGCCTCGGTGATCTTCGTCTGCTCGTCCCAGCCCATGGCGTTTTTGAGCACCGCTACGCGCGGGCGCGTCAGCTTTCGCTCCTGCGCCCACCGGCTGAGAGGCTGTTTCTTTTCTTTAGCCACTTCTTCCTCCTTGGCCTCTCTCTGAGGCTCTTGGGTTGGTTGTGGGGGTTCCTCAACGCCCCCGGAGGATTCAAAACGTGCAAGCATGCCTTTGAACTCCTCCCGGGTAAGAACGGTGTCTTGGCTCACCCCAAACAGCTCGCAAAACGCCGGCAGCTCTTTTTCCGAAAGCTTGTAGCGCCTTGCGAATTCCGCCACGCTGTAGCGATCTTCTTCTGCCATAGCTTTTCCTCCTTTCGTTGTTCTATTCATCCTCTCCCCTCGTTCTTAAGGGATGTCCGGTTCATCGTATTCCATCCTCGTGATCAAGGGCGAGACCTCGGCCATGAACACCTTGCCCGAGTAATGAACCACCAGATCGATCCGATAAAGGGTCTGTTCGTTCTCGATGTAGGAGGTAACGCTCATTCCGTTCATCTCCTCGGTGACCTCCTCGTAGTGGCCGTCGTAGAGCTCGGCTGCAAGCTTCTTGCGGGCAAACATGAGCATAAGCTGATCGAGGTACCCGCCCGAACCGATAATCTCCTCTTCGTTGACTGTCTCGATCTCGGCGGTTATGGGTACAGTGGCGTTGCGAATCTGCTGGTTGGTCACCCTGTAGGCCTCGGTCTCCCATGAGTAGGTGTCGCCCTGGACAACGTTTTCGTTGAGCTGGAAGACAAATGTCGAGTCGTTGCCCACCTCTATCTTACCGTCGGAAGGGATTGAACCGGAGGAGACTACCTCCTCTTCACCCCACTCCGAGCCTGTCCACGGGGTCTTGCTAAGCTCATATTTGCCGCCGGAGCCAACCTCGCCTGACTCGGTGATCTCTATCACGTAGGAGTTGTTTCCGGAGTGGTTGCCGTCGATGCTCACCTTATCTTTTCCCATGCCCGTTCCGGTATGGACGATACCGTCTGCTCCGTTCCTGTAGATCACCTCAGGCCCGCCGTAGCCTTGAGCGTTGTAGAGCGCGACCTGTCCCACGTGCAGGACCGCGGTTGGTCCCTGGCTGAGGGTGGCGACCCTTGGATCAAGGCGCTCGCGACCCACGACCCGGGAGCCCTGTGCAAAGACCATCGCCTGATAAGGATTCTGGAGTGCGGTCAGGCCTTCTTCAACTCGATCATAGCACCAGGAGACTGCAAGCCCGCGCATAATCGGGCCATAAGGAAGACTCATAAGACACCCCACAAGGTCGCTCCGCGCTCTTGCGGGGACCCCGGATGCGATCCGGCTATCTGACCCGAGCGGAAGATGTTCCCTGGATGTATCATCCTGGCAGCCTTACTCGTTGCTTTAGCCGTCCAGCCACCTCCCCCTTGATGGGGGAGGGTAGGGTGGGGGTGATCCCCCTCCCCTTTATCCCCTCCCACCAGGGGAGGGGAACTCAGACCTGCCAGATGCAAACCTTTCGTCTCTGGGAGACGGCCGGGCATCCTCAAAAAGCCATAGCGATTTTGACTCTCGTGGCGTTCCATAAGGTCAATCCTCTTTATTCACGGAAAACCGCGGCTTTGGCGCCTTATAGCGGATGCGTTCGCGGGCGCGCTCCTCGGCTCCTGCAAGCTCTATCTTGCCCGAGGCAAGGTCGGTAAGGGTGCGGTCGGCAAGCTCGCGCTTGTCCTTGGCGATTCCTTCCTGTTCAACGCGGGCGTAGAGCCGGTAGACGGTCATCTGAAGTGAGGCCTCCTTCACCAGATTTCGGGCACCCTCGGATTGAATTGCGGTAAAATCCAAGGGCACGATGTAGCGCTTTGCAAGCTGTGCATCAACGTAGGCCTCGGCCCAGAGTATCGCGGTCTCGATCTTTGTATCGTCTATGACCTTCTCGGTGATCGAGTGTGAGACATCATCGTCGGTGAGTCTAGCCAGAACGTCTGTGGGAACAGCGGCTTTTACTTCGTCTACTGTGAGATATCTCATTTTATCCCCCACGAGAATCTTTCAGCTTCTCGACGAGCCCGCGCTTGACGAACTCCCGCGCGATCTTAGCCGAGAGCAAAGCCTCTTCGCCTGGAAGATACCAGCGTCCCCCCATCTTCACCGGTCGCAGGAACTGAACCTTATAGGTACGTACAGCGCGGGACGTTCGAGAAGTCTTGGCAGTCATTATTCAGGTGCGATTACTGACTCGCAGTAAACGATACACTCGGGCCAGTGGGGAACGGGCAGGGGACGGGACTCGGCAAGAAGCCAGAGCATTGATGGATCGGCCTCGGTCCAGCTCTTGGCGAAGAAGGGCTGGGCCACGGCAACTGCGTTGTCCAGGTCGTAGACCAACGCGTAGTGCATGCGGAACGGACCCTCTGAGGCCACCATGATGAAGGATTTCGGATCGATGAAGTTCTGGCTTGCGCCCGCAGAGTCGGTGTAGGTGGCGTCGTACTCGTAGATGTCCACACCCACCAAACGACCGATGTAGTTGGAGCGCCCCACCGATATCTCGCCCACGTTGAAGTGGCGGTAGTTGAGAATCTCGCGCACCTTGGAGTGACCCAACAGGGCGTCAATCGCGTCGGTGCCGGCGATGGCCACGTCAGCCGAGTAGCCGGTGTCGGATGAGATGAGCCGCTTCCAGGTGAGGATGTCCTGCACAGGATCGGAGGTGGTCTCGTCCCAGTAGTTGCCCGTGGTAAGGGCAGGCTTGTGGCTCTCCGGCAACAGGTAGTCTATCTTGAACTCGATGTTCTCCTGGGAAACGATCAACTCGCCCTGAAGGGCCTGGGAGGCCATCCACTCGGTGGTGCGGACGATCATGTTCTTAAGGTCTGAAAGTTCAACACCGATGCGCTGGTTCTTGTATTCGTCGATCCCGCCCTCTCCGAGGTAGAGTGCTGCTCCGGGTGAGCGAACCGAGAGTAGATCGTTTGCGGCCAGCACCTTCTTGGGGCGAAGGCGCGGCGCTCTCACAGACTGCATCTTGCGTGCGAGTTCTGCTACGACGATGCCGCCCTCAACCGGTGAGACGAACGGAGCCAGGCGTTTCCCGCCGATCACCACGTCAACGTCTATCTCCTCGGCCAAAGCCTGAACCTTGGTCTTGAACACCTTGTCAGTAAGGAACGATGGTGCAGCAGGGATCTCGTTGATGGCGGTGGTTAAAGCACGCCAGTGAAATAGATCAGCCATTTCCTACCTCCTAGAGACTGAATTTGAAGTAGATGCCGCGCTCTTGACAGTCGCGGGCAATCTCTTGCTTCTGGGTATCTGATGTGCCTGTGGGCCAGACGACACCTTCGGGGTTGAAAACGCCGTGTACGTAGGTTATGGTATTGACATCTTCAGATGTGGCGTCTATGTCGCGTGCAAGGATGGCGCGGCAGATGTGGGTCCCGTCGGTGGAGCAGTAGTCGGCATCGATGGTAGAGTGGAGTTCGGGTGCATCGTCGAACTCGATTTCGATCTCGCCAGTCTCATAGTTGATAGAACCGCGGCCGTCCGTGCCTACCAAGTTACCGTGCCCATCGTCGCGCAGAACCTTGGCGGGGTCTTCATTAGTGTAGATGCGAACAGTCCTTTCGATGACCTTGGTGTAGGAAAGGAACTTCCTCCACTCCTTCTGGCTGCCATCGGCGTCGGTCTCGATATCCTCGCCGGTGTGCGCGGTAAGAGAGCCGATGTAGGTTGCAAGGATATCTTTCTCACTCTTCGGTGCAGTCTTGAACGTCACGCTATACTCTCCCGATGCATATTTGATGGTGCCGGCGCCGGGAGTAGGAGTGGCGTCGGATTTGAGCGTGCCGTCGCCCTGATCGGTAAACGTCTCGTATTCGGTGTCGGAGATCAAGGCCCTGATTACCAGCGATCCAGGTTTGACACCAGGGTTGGGAAGCGTACCGCTGAAGGTGTATTGCGAACCGGTGCCGTCACCGATGTCCTGATCCTCGTAGGTGGTTCCAGGGGTTATGGGCGCGTATTTGCCGTTGGAGAGCCTGCGACCTAGGAGCGTTCCGCGGGAAAGCTCCCCGCAGCCGCTTGCAATCGTCACCGGCAGCTCAACACGGGGATGGTCGCCCGACAGGAGCTTGTCCTGGGACAAAGGTGTTTCTGTTACTCCGTAGCTTTCAGGCATCTAGAACCTCCTTTAACACCCCACGAGAAAACTTTGTTTTCTCGCGGGGACCCCGGGATAGAATCCGGGGGTTGTGTTTTTATAACGATGCTTCTTCCTCATCATCACACCTCGCCTTACTTGAGGGCCTTGGCTATCTTATGCCCCAACGCCTCAAAGGAGTTATCCACACGAGCCTGGGGAGAAGCAAACTCGGAGAGCGGAACAAGCGCGGGCAAGGACTCGATGAGACCGATGAAGAAATCCAGCGGAGAGATCGGCTCAAAGCCTTCTTGCGAAAGACTCTTCTCCTGTGATAGCCCGGCTATGAAGCCCACCAGCGCCTTGTGTCCCCATGCAGGCAGCAGCCGCCCCTGGTGCGCCAGGCGATCCACCAGCCGCTGGGCTTCAGCAAGCCGTTCGTCTTTTACCCCACTCGAATACTTCGTATCCGAGCGGGGACCCCGATCGACCTGGCTTTCGCTTTGAGGTTCCGCTTCACTCTTTGCATCTTCTGCCTCTTCAGTACCCGCATCGGTAGTCGCGGTCTGTGATTCCTGGCTGGCCTTCTCTATTTGAGCCAGGCGTTTCTTTAGAGCGCCCAGGCGATCCTCAACCGCGCTCCGCGTCTCCTCGTCTAGATCGGTCAGGGCTTCGCTGGCAGCCTTGAGTGCTGCAGGGACCACGCACGGCTCGCCATCCACAAGATCGACCACAAGCATCGGGTAGGCCTCGAAGGACTCCGAATCGGCTGAGGTGTCGATCCAGAGGGAGTAAGCCGCAAGCGCTGCCCAACCGAAAGCCTCCTCGAGACGCTTCGCTGCCACCTGCGCGTCCCAGGGATAATCCGTGGGGGCAAAGCTAAGCTCCTCAAGCGGCGTTAGTTGTGTTTTTTTAGGAGTCATCCACTGACCTCCTTCCTCTTTAACATGATCATATTGTGATGGGGTTTGTGAAGAACACAATAGAAACCTGACGAATTAATACCCCATTCGAACGGAACCGTTCGAATGGGGGCCCCAAATAAAAGCTCCTTTTCGCTCGAAGCGAAAAGATCGCAGAAGAACCTATCGGTTGCCTCGTTCTTATCTTTATTGCGATCTTTTGCCCGAAGGGCAAAAGGAGCATAAATTTTCGGGGTCCCCAAGCAAACGTGAAGCGTTTGCTTGGGGTGCATATGCTTGACTTCCGGCAAAGTTCGCATATCTTAACAAGAGCGTTAGGAGAAACCGATGAAGAGGAATATTTGGCTGCTGCTTGCAGGAATTGTGGCTTTGGGACTCGCAACCTGTAGCGAAGACCCAGAGCCTGTGCTTAAGGAACTGACCCAGAAATACTGGCAGGCGGTGCTTGAAGGCCACATACAAGAAGCATACGGGATGCTTTCTGATAGCTCACGGGTCAGCGTTACTCTCCAGGAGTTCAGCGAGGCGATGAGGTTCGTAGCGCTTGACGGCGAAGGAGTTGACGAGTTCAGAGAGGCCTTTGCCTCAAAAGCAAAACTAACCATCCTCGGGATAGAGGCAAAGCGCAAGGAAGCCACGGTCCACGTCATACTACTCGTGCCGGCTTTAGCAACGTTCCAGACAGACCTACAGGCGCAGTTGGCCTCCGGCGAGATTGAAGTTGATGATGAAGAAGCCTGGATTCTAGCACAGATGACAACAGCGCTTGAGGAGAACCGCCTCCCTACCCAGGAGTTACGGCTCAAGATGAGGTGGGTTCTTGTAGATAACCGGTGGCGATTAGTATTCGGAGAGGGTTGACGAACGAGCACCTGGCTGTATCCTTCGGGTCATGAAGCATATCCCCCGTGTAGTTGGTGCGCTTTTGATTCTTGGAACGCTGCTTGTCTCGGGTTGCGCCAAGAAGGACAAGCAAAGCGCTGAGGTTATGGTCACCGACTACTGGCAGGCTGTATTCTCAGGGAAGGCAAAAAGGGCCTACTCTATGCTTGCCCGAGAGAGCCGCCGCAGGATAAGTTTGGGGGAGTATGCGGCGGGGATCGCCTTTGGGATCGACCACTCACCGGTCAAGGACAGCTTCTGGGAAGCCTACACCACTCTCTGCGATGTAAGCGTGGGAACGGTTAAAATCACCGCTGACACGGCCTGGGTTGACGTTCTGCTCACCCTGCCTGGGTTGCCGATGCTTGTTGAAAAGCTTACGCCCAAAGCCGACTCCCTATTTGAGCCTTCCGACTCGCTTGCCCGAAAACACTGGCTGCTGCGAAAACTCGCATCCGCCCTGAAAGATCATCGCTACATGACGCTTCTGATGCATCTTTCCCTGAAACTTCAATATGAGTGCGGCGGGTGGCGTCTTGTATATGAATACAAACCGGAGGAGAAATGAAGCGTAATTTATTGTTGCTTGTGGGCGCGGCACTTATTGCGGTTGTGCTTGCCGGATGTCCGCGGGAGGACGAGGCCCCAATCGTGCGCCAACGGGCAGAGCGATACTGGTATTACCTATTCAAAGGCCAGATCCGCTCCGCATACAACATGCTGGATAAAAAAAGTCGGGGGACGCTTACTTACGGGGAGTACGCACGAAAGGTAGGGTTCGGCCCATCCAACCTCCTCGAGGTTCAGGAGTACTGGAAGGCTTACTACCCCAACACCCGGATAGAGGCAGGCAACGTCTCTGTTAAGCGCAAGAAAGCGATCGTCTCCCTTATCCTTACGCTCCCGGACCCGTCGTGGTTCCAGGACGAGGCATACGCCGAGGCCAAGCGCCTGGGGCTTGAAGGGCACGAATACGCCATCTTCATGATCCGCGCCCAAACCGAGGCCCTGAAAAAGGCTGAGATTTCTGTTGTGAAGATACAGGAAAACACCCAGCTTGTGAAGGAAGACGCCGAGTGGCACATTGTCTTCCGTGAGGAAGATTAATCAATTGGTGTTATCCTTTTAGATAATTCTCTCGCCTTCTTTCAGAAACGCTCCTAATAGATCTTACGCAATATAGCGGCTTATCTTTTGATCCGGTTTGGCATGAAAATTGCTTAAATAAAATTGAATAACAAGGAGGAATCATGACAAAACAACGTGCTAATGCATCCTTTGCAGGGATAGCGTTGTTCCTTTTTGCAACCACCCTTGCGGCCCAGGTCACCGAAGAATGGGTAGCCCGTTACGATGGTCCGGCAAGCGGCCGGGATGAAGCCCGTGCCATGGTAATAGACGATTCAGGCAACGTCTACGTTACAGGCTACAGCGACGGTTCAGGAACCTTAGATGACTATGCGACCGTCAAGTACAACTCATCTGGTACAGTGCAATGGGTAGCACGGTATGACGGTCCGGCAAGCTATGGGGATGATGCCAAGGCCATAGCAATAGACGCTGCAGGCAACGTCTACGTTACAGGCGACAGCTGGGGTTCAAGAACCACCTATGCGACCGTCAAGTATAATTCCTCAGGTGTAGAAGAATGGGCAGCCCGGTACGACGAACCGGAAAGCTATGGAGATTATGCCACTGCCATAGCGGTTGACGATGCAGGTAACGTATACGTTACAGGCTACAGCTACGGTTTAGACTTCTTTGGCTATGACTATGTGACCGTAAAGTATAGCCCTAATGGAGAAGAGCAGTGGGTTGCCCGGTACGACGGTCCGGTAAGCGGCCGGAATATAGCCAATGCAATAGCAGTAGACGGTGCAGGCAACGTCTACGTTACAGGTTGGAGCGACGGTTCAGGAACCCACCCGGACTATGCTACCATAAAGTACAGCCCCTCAGGCGCCGAGCTGTGGGTTGCCCGGTACGACGGACCCGCAAGCGACGTGGATGCCGCCTGGGCCATGGCAATAGACGATAAAGGCAATATCTACGTTACAGGTGAGAGCGACGGTTCAGGAACCGGTAAAGACTATACGACCGTAAAGTACGACTCATCAGGGGTCGAGCAATGGGTTGCACGGTACGATGGTCTGGTAAGCAGCATAGATGAAGCCTATGCCATAGCCCTGAACGGCTCAGGCAACGTATACGTTACAGGTTATAGCTACGGTTCAGGAACCGACTTTGACTATGCGACCGTAAAGTACGACTCATCAGGGGTCGAGCAATGGGTTGCACGCTACAGTGTATCTGCAGACTTCGCTGATGAACTCAGACCCACCATCGCAGTGGGCGGTTCAGGCAACGTGTATATAACAGCCACGAGCCAGTTTGAAGACACCGAGTATGACTATGTGACAATCAAGTATAATTCAGCTGGCGAGGAACAGTGGATTGTTCGATACAATGGTCCGGGGAACGACGATGATGCGGCCGTTGCAATAGCGGTAGACAATTCAGACAATGTCTATGTCACAGGCTATAGCATGGGTGAAGGTACTAGCTACGACTACGCGACTATCAAGTACAGCCAGGGGCCGGGTGTGGCTGAGGCTTCTCCTGACGTGCCCGGCCATCGACTGGAAGTTGCCCAACTTACACCCGAGCCTGTAATCACCTACACCTTGCCTTCTTCCAGTTCAATCTCCCTAAAGGTCTACGACGTTACCGGCAAGCTGGTAAGGACGCTGGTCTCAGGAAATCAAGAGGCAGGCACTCATACCGCTTGCTGGGATGCGAGGAATGACTCAAACCAGCAGGTGTCCGCAGGGCTTTACTTTGTCTTGCTTGAGACTGCAGACTACCGCGCAACCGGAAAATTGGTGGTGGTGAGGTAGGGATACAAATCTATAACAATAAGGAGGAGACATGATCAAACAACGTGCTAACACATCCCTTGCAGGGTTAGCGATGCTCCTTTTTGCAATCACCCTTGCGGCCCAAGTCACCGAAGAATGGGTTGCCCGGTACGACGGTCCGGAAAGTCGCATGGATAGAGCCAATGCCATAGCAGTAGACGATGCAGGCAACGTCTACGTTACAGGCCGGAGCGGCGGTGACTATGCGACTGTAAAGTACAGCTCCGCAGGGGTCCAGCAATGGGTAGCCAGGTACGACGATCCGGCAAGCGGATGGGATGAAGCCTATGCCATAGCGGTTGACGGTGCAGGCAACGTCTACGTTACAGGAACCGACTGGGACTATGCGACCTTCAAGTATAATTCCTCCGGTTTAGAAGAATGGGTAGCCCGGTACGACGGTCCGGGAAGCGGTATTGATCTTGCCTATGCCCTAACGGTTGACGATGCAGGCAACGTCTACGTTACAGGCCACAGCGACGGTTCAGGAACCGCCATAGACTATGCGACCGTCAAGTATAATTCCTCCGGTGTAGAAGAATGGGTAGCCCGGTACGACGGTCCGCCAAGCAGCATAGATGAAGCCTGTGCCATAGCCCTGGACGGCTCAGGCAACGTCTACGTTACAGGCCACAGCTACGGTTCAGGAACCGACGATGACTATGCGACCGTAAAGTACAGCTCCTCAGGCGTCCAGCAATGGGCAGCCCGGTACAACGGACCGGCAAGCGACGTGGATAGAGCCAATGCCATAGGAATAGACGATGCAGGCAACGTCTATGTTACAGGCTCGAGCTACGCTTCAGGAAACTTGGTTGACTATGCGACCGTAAAGTACAGCCAGGGGCCAGGCGTGGCTGAGGCTTCTCCTGATGTGCCCGGCCATCGACTGGAAGTTGCTCAACTTACACCCGAACCTGTAATCACCTACACCTTGCCTTCTTCCAGTCCAATTTCCCTAAAGGTCTACGACGTCACCGGCCAGCTGGTAAGGACGCTGGTCTCCGACAGTCAAGATGCAGGCACCCATACTGTAACCTGGGACGGCACCGACGACGCAGGCCGCAAGCTTTCGGCAGGGCTTTACTTCATACGTATAACTACCCCCCGGTTCAGCCGCTTCGCAAAGGTCGTTATGATACGATGAAATGCTCCTTTTCGCTAAAAGCGAAAAGATCGCAACGGATCCTGTTCTTCTCGAAAGGTAGTCCGTAAAATGGGATCAAGAGGCACTCGGTTCCACATTGACAACGACAACTAACGTGTAGGGTGCTTGATTTTTTCGCCAATCCGATTATAGTATCGGCAAGCAAATCAGAGGAGGATTGAATGAAACGGATCCTTTTGTGGGCTAGTGCCGTGTTTTTGCTTACGGTTGCCTGTTTTAACGAGAAGGAAGCAATCCGTGAGGCAACGACCCGGTTCTGGCAGGCCGTAATCGACGGTAAAACCGAATCCGCCTACCGGATGCTTTCCAAAAGAAGCCACTTTAACATTCCGAAGGCTGTTTTCGAGGAAAGCGCAAGCTTCGGCATGAAACCCACGTTAAGAACCCGGGAACTGCGAAAGGCCTGGAGCGCGGAGTCTAGCTTCCGCATCGAGGAGCTGGAACAACGCGGCGCCGAAGCTTTGACGCTTGTAAGCTTTCGAGTACCTGACCTGAATGAACTGGACGAGCGTCTCTCCAAGGAAGCCAGACGCAAAAACATATACAGAAAATACAAAGGTAACGAAGATAAACTCGACGCATGGTTCGCAAAACGGATGGCACAGGAGATCCGCGCGCATCGCTTCTCCCGTGTCAGCATAGAAAACCGCACCTGGCTGGTTCGGGAGGAAGGCCAGTGGAAGATCAACTTCGGGTATGAATATTGATGCAGGATCGCTCAAGACCCTCTTCTTGCTCGCTGTTTTAGCTGGTGTAAGCTGTGGGAGGGCTGACTCGGTCGGTGATTATCCACCGCCCGATGAAACCAATCTGGTTGCGCTTGGCTCGTGGGCGCAAAGCGGCCCGCTGCAATTCAGGGTGATGAAGGTCGCGGAAGCAAAGGTGCTCGAGACCCAAACAAAGAGAGAAAAGGCGCCGAGAGGCACCCGCTTCGTTCTCATCACACTCGAGGTGATGCCTGCAGAAAAAGGCAAGGGAAGCGTTGACTATCCGGCAAGTATAAGGTTACTGGATGCCAAAGGCCAGGGCTACCGACCGAACAGCAACCGCTTCCTTGAGGCGAACGGGCAACCACTGCCGGTGGAGATCGAGATAGATGCCGGGACGTTTGTGGAACGGGTAGTGCCGTTCCTTGTAAACGAGAAGTTTACTCCCCTGGCCCTTCGCTGCACCGGCTCAGAGGACGCCGAGTCCTGCTACTTCGCGCTGAGAAAAGAAGAGTAGACACAAAGTTTCCTTACCAGCGGAAACATAAAAAGCCCCGCAAGGGGCTTGAAGGTTTAATTCTTGATTACCGGAAGACTTGAAATACAGGAAGTACCAAGGGCGGAAGACCCATCCGTACTGTTGAGTTCTGAACAAACTCTCGGAAGTAAGGCCAGGTATTGAGGGGAAGATTGACCTTCTCGAATATCTCAAACAGTTCGTCGGTCATTGGTTTCTCAGAGCGGTACTCCACTATAAAAGAACACTCTATTCGGGCGTAGTGTTTTCCTGACTCCCCCTTCACTACACCAAGCTTATACGTATGCCTGACCGTAAACCCCTTCTCGGTGGGTTTGTATTCTGCCGATCTTTCAAGGGAGAGGGGCAAATCCTCCCCAGGTGACGGGGGGAATTTGGCAACGAAGGCAGCTTTCCCAGTATGAAGACGGACAGTTTCCAGTTGCAAGGTTTTAATGAGTTCGTTGTAAGCCTTGCGGATTTTTGCCTCGGAATCCTTTCCCGCTTGAGTATTGCTCATTTATGCCGCCATCGCGTAGGATGGCACTAGCTCTTTTCCGCGGATTGGTTGTATTTCAAGCCGATATTGGACTTCGCAAGCCCGCGTTCTTTCTCCAGGCTCGGGAATGCGTATCCCCCTTTGGAAGGCTGTCTTAATCCATCCACGACGAGCGTCATCGATTAATTCTAACGCTTCTTCTCGAGTATCTCCTTGTGTCATACATCCAGGCAGGTCTTCTATTTCTGCAAACCAACAATCTTCTTCCTCTATGAGTGTGACGGTATACCTATGCTTAAGATAATCCTCTAGGGTTTTGCTTCTCATCTTTGACCTCCACGTAGTTCAGGACAAAAGCGCATAACGTTTCTTCGAACTTTATTAAAATAGTTCTTCCCCACTTTTCGCCCTTTCTCCGTGGGAATTGCTTTTATTTCATTCGGGGCCTTATCTATCATATAATGGAAATGACCTCCGACGACATTCACTTTTTTGTAACCGCAATCCTCTAAAATGTGTATTATGGTCTCAAAACGCATATCCGCAGGTTCAGGCTTGCGGAAAAGCAATTGGACCCTTTTTTGCTTACGAGTCATGCTTATATAGTTAAGTAGAACCGTGGATATTAAAGGGATTGCACGGGATCTCATGATAGCCCCACGATTCACCACTCATCAGGCGAAATTATAGGACAATCCGCCGCGGTGTCAAGCCCCTCTCTTTTGTATGATATCATTTTTCTCCTTTCGGTATGTCCCATTATCCCTTGAATCATGACGATGTCCATAGAAACCTGAAGGATTCATTGCACCTAGCCCCTTGAATCGAAAAAGAAGAGCAAAGACTATGGATAGCTAGGGGCAGGGCTATGTACCGAGTGCCGAGCGGTTCATCGAACTGAACGGCGGCAGCCTGCCCACAGAAATCGCCGCCGGCTGGTTCGTGGAGCGGCTCGTCCCCTTCCTTGTGCCTAAGGATTTTGTCCCCCTGGCCCTTCGCTGCACCGGCTCAGAGGACGCCGACCCCTGCTTCATCGCGCTGAGAAGGAAGTAAAGTTTAATCTGATCCAAATTGCTTCTCTGCTTGCCAGGAAACGAAGTCTAGGTTAGTCTCACGAGGAAAAGATTCCATTTCAGTCGAGAGAAACTCATCTAATTTATTCGACTGATAAATATCCAAGTCAGTTTCTTCATGGATGCCTCTCCGAACAAGTAACTTCATAAGAACTAACCGGAAGATGTAAATTGCAATTTCCATATGGCGACCAGCATACGGATTTGTCGTCCAATCAAGGTCCTCCGGATGAATTTCCTTGCCATGAGCTACTTTGTTTCGCAGTCTATAGAATTGCCTCATCCAATATACCTTCCACGACTTACCAGTGTCAGGTTCTTGGATTTGTTGATTTTTGGCAAAGAGCTCCTCAATTTTTTGGCTGAGTTCTTCAGTTTTATTGCGCTTTCGGATATCTAGGAGAATTTCGAAAGCCGTCGCCAAAATAACGACTTCAGCAAGTATGGAACCCAAAGGATAATCGGTGTAGGCACTGTTAAACTGCGCTAATGCTCTGAAAATACGACGGGTGAAGGTGTTGAGTGGGGATTTCAGAAGTTTACCTAAGGAAGAAAGAAGTGAGTCATCTCCTTTTACTTCATCATCCGTACATTCTCTCGGTTTTATAACCGGAATAGGTGGAAATTCTCCAATCAATCGACTCCCATACCTTGTTCTCAGCTGCCGAGCTGTAACCTCGGTTCCTAATTGAATCCCGTGCCAATTAAAATCGGTATAGTTATTATAAGATCGGATATAACTAATAGTGGGCTTTTGGGATTCGATGGAAGTCCGAACTATATCCGTCTGGAAAAGCGTAGATAAACATAATGAGTCCACCGCCATTCTGAAGCACTCGAAATCTTCTTCCTTAAACCAGAGGCCTCTCTTTAAATATCTCTTACGATGACTAGCGATGCAAAGCGACTTGCAGGGATCAAGTGACCACTTCTTACTTTTGAAGCTATATCCAGTCTCTCTAAAATGAGCATGAAGAGTATCCTCTATCTTCCCAATCAGGGGTTTATTCACATATTTGTTTCTATCCTTTGGCCAGCGCCAGAAGGTAAACGGCCCGACTTCGATCTCTTCTGCCAATCTAAGCCAAGGCAAAACTGCAAGGAATTTAGGTTGATCTTTCGCCATTTTCTCCTCCTGGTTTTAATCACCCTCCCCTTAATCCCCTCCCGTCAAGGGAGGGGTAATACTAGGCCCTAGACACACCTCCCCCTTGACGGGGGAGGGTAGGGTGGGGGTGAAGATTCATTCCAACATTTTTTGCACCGCCACCACGCGGCCGATGATGCGGTCGTCCTCGCCCAGAACGTGAGGCGGGTAGTCATGATTAGCAGGAACAAGGATGTGAACGATCTTTTCTCCATGCTGAGTGATCTTGAGCTCCTTGATGGTCGTCTCGCCATCTACAAGAACTACCACAATAGCGCGGTTAGGAGGCGATGGGTCCGGGCATACGATAACCCTGTCGCCGTCTGCAAGCCGCGGCTGCATCGAGTCGCCGTGAACTATAAGCGCGAAGGTCTGAGGGTGCCTTGCGGTAGGCGCAGGCACTGGCAGATACTCAAGGATCACCTCAGCCGTGTAGTGAGGGAACCCGGCAGGCACCTGACCAAGCACCGGAATCCAGCGAACAGGTAAACGGTCGGATTCGGGTACCTCAGGGACTTGCTCCATCTCACCCTCACCGGTCACAAGCCAGTGAAGCGAAACCTCAAGCTCTCGTGCGATCCTCACCAGGAGTTCCACGTCAATCCCGCGCTCGCCGCGCTCATACCGCACAAGCGAGTTGCGGTGGATCCCCAAACGAGCGCTCAGCTCCTCCTGGTTAAGCTCCCTCGCTCGCCGTGCAGCACGGATGCGCTGACCTACCATCTTGTCCGAGGTTTGTTCTCCAAGCATCTTATCCCCAATCGGCTGTGGAAAGGCTCATAAGACACCCAATTGGTTACAATTTAGCCCTAAACACCTTGACATGTCACCCGTTTGGGTTATAATTAGACCGATGACTGAAACCATTTGGGTGATTTTACTCATAAAACTCCCTATGTCAAGGGGGTAATGGGGTAATAATGAAGAAAGAAGCGATCAAGAACCTCTGTTGCTGGCGGGACGCGGACCGGGTGCTGGCCCGGATCGCCAGGCTCCAGGGGCGTCTGAGGCGGATGAGAGCAAGGGCTGATGAACGAATCTCGGCGATCGAAGAGAGGGTGGGGGAAGAAAGCGTTGAGCTCCTGTCCGAGATTGCCGACATCAGGCAGGAGCTAGAGTGTTTCTTCAGAGAGAACGCAGATGGTTTAAGGTCGCGTACCCTGCCTAGAGGCCGGATAGGGCTGAGGTTCATGACGAGGCTTGAGATCTCAAGGCCCAAGACAACACTGCGAAGGCTTGCACAAAGGGGGCTTGGCGACTGCATCCGTGTAAGGCAGGAGATCGATCGTCAGGCATTGCGAAGGCTGGATGCCGAGACGCTAAGGAGCGTAGGGGTCAAGCGAGTCTCGCGCGAGACCTTCTACGCCGTTCCAAAGGAGAATGGAGGATGAAGGAACGCAGCGTGGCAGAGGTAGCGGCTCAAATCGAGGCCAAACGACGCGAGCGCGATCGGATCATCTCCCGGCAGAGCTTCTACTGCACGAGGCGCAAGCGGCTGATGTCCCCGGCTCGCTGCCATGACTGCTTTGCCGTCCTTCCATATCTGGAGCGCCTCACACGCTGGAACGAAAACAGGATGCGCTGCGTAAAGGCTCATCGCGCCTCCCACCTGCAGAAGGAGAAGGGCGAGAGAGATGTATCCTCCCCCTTGATGGGGGAGGATAAAGGAGGGGGTGAAAAGCCCTTTCCGCCTGTATTAGAAAGCTATTCTATCGACGAGTATATGAGCCGTGGTCTGCTTGAGTTCCTGCTTGACCTGGACGTGCTGGCCCAGCGATTCGAGATATGGTGGGTAAACCTCGCCGACGCGGCGCGCGAGCGGGTGCACCGAAGTGCAGAGACGCATGAGATGATCCTGTGGCTTGCGGAAAGACTGCAGGGGTTCCAAAGGACGGTGCTCCTTATGGGGCGGCGGCCTGAGGAACAGAGTAAAGATCAAAAAAAGGAGGAACAATGTGGGGTGAAGAACTAACAGTTAACCTGTTTGGAGTGACGCTTTTGGGCAGCGTGATCGTTGCCGCTATCGTTGCCAAGCTAAAGGTTTGGCTTAAGACCCAGGGCTGGGTAAACACCGCTTTAGCCCTTGGGGTTGGCGTGGCCCTCGGAGCGCTTCTGTATCTTATCCAACTTTTACTTGCCCAGGCGGGTATGGTTGAACAGGTTATTCCCCTGATTGCGGCGCTCGTGCAAGGGCTTTTCTCAGGCGGGATAGCCGCAGGCCTGTGGAAAGCAGCACGCACCCTGGGACGAAAGAGATAACCATGCCAAAGGGACAGACGCCGATCACGGTAAAGATATCAACCATCGCCTCTGTGGTGCTTCTGCTTGGGGCCACAGGGGCGGCGGCCTTCATTGCAGGATACAGCCTTGCCTTCTCTAAAGTCGCCGATGTTTATGCCGAGACGAGCGTTCTTTCGGCGCAAGCCGCAGAGCTTGAGGCCCAGATCCTGCATCTAAAAAACTACGCCGTGCTCATAGACGCGATCGCCATACAGGGCAAGGCCGCGTCCGAACTCCAGGATCTACCTTACCCCTCATCGAGGCAAGAACCACAAGATTCAAAGGAAAGCGAGGCCTCATCCCAAGAGGGAGCCTCGCTTGAGTAGTCATGCATCTTTTGGGTATCCGAGAGGCGGCTGCGATCCTGCACTGCCACCCCTATTCGATATACGCGGCGATCTACGAGGGACGCCTGAAAGCCGTCAAGCTGCGCGGCACTGTCCGCATCAGCGCCGAGGAGGTTGAAAGAATGCTTATCCGGAAGGAAAAGCTTGAGCGCAAGCTCTCGATCTCAGAAGCGGCGAAGATACTGGCATGCTCGCAGTCCACCGTGCTGCGCTTGATACACGAGCGTAAACTGAAGGCGGAGCTCATAAGGGGCCGCTACCGCATAAACCCGGAAGACCTGGAGACCTATGTACTTTCGCTACCGAACATATGACACCCCACGCGAAAACTCCGTTTTCCCGCGGGGACCCCTAAATCCTCACTTTCTCCTGTGGAGAAAGGATCGGAAACAAAATTGGAGGTGAAGATGAAAAGTCTTAAACCGATCGAGAAGGAATTCAGCGCGGCAGGCGGTTCCATGTTATGGCTTACCAACGTCCTGAACCGTATGCCGGTATCAACACCCTCCTTTCTCGAACGCCACGAGGGACGCGGATTGTGGGACGTGTTTGAAGAGATGATGGCGGATCCACATATCCAGAGCTCCTTCCGCTCGCGCCGTGCAGGCGTGGCCGGACGAAGCTGGGAGGTGGTGGCGGCGGACGACTCACGAAAGGCACAAAAGATCGCTGAGTTCGTTCGCAAAACCCTGGCCGCCATCCCCAACTTCGAGCACGCGCTCGCGCATCTTCTCAAGGCCATACCCTACGGGCACAGCGTTGCCGAGATCATGTGGCGCATAGATGCCGACGCTGTAAGGGTGGACGCACTCAGAACCCGTCGCCCTGAACGGTTCCTGCTTGAGAAAAACGCAGAGCTCAAGCTGCTCGATTCCCAGACCGGCCAGACCAAGGATCTGCCAGACCGAAAGTTCATCTGCCATCGAAACGAGCCTCAGGACGACGTGCCCTACGCAAACCCGCTGCTCTTATCCCTTTACTGGCCGTGGTACTTCAAGAAGCACGCCTCCGCGTTCTGGATGGTTCTGGCAGAGAAGTTCGGTATCCCGAGTGTTATCGGTCGCTATCCCGCGCACTTCACCGACGCAGACGTGCGAAACCTGGTCACCGCGCTTGTGAACCTTCAGCAGGACTCAGTCGCGGCCGTCCCCCAGGAGACGAAGGTGGAGCTGGAAAGCATCCAGGTGGGCGAGAAGGGTTCCTTCTTCCGCGAGCTCCTAGACTTCATGAACGCGGAGATTTCAAAAACCGTGCTGGGTGGGACGTTGACTCAGGAAGTTGGCAAGGTGGGGTCTTATGCAGCAGCAAAGACCCATCAGGAGGTTCGCCAGGAGATAATCGCAGCGGACGCAAGGTTACTCCACACGACCCTGAACTCGACACTCATCCGCTGGCTTACCGATTTCAACTACGGCCCGAACGTTGCAGCGCCGCATTTCGTTGTCGACTACCTGCCGCCGCGCGGCACAGCGGAGTTCGCACAGACATTAAAGACATTATCGGAGATGGGCTATCGGGTCCCCGAGCGCTTCATCGCCGAGACCTTCGGCCTGCCCGAGGAGGAGGCATCAACAGAGAAGCAAGGGGAGTAAAGTTAGGTAAGTACCCTGTCAGCCTCAAAGGCAGGGTACTTACACTGTCCATGGTCAATACATCGTTACCAGGTAGAAGGGGGTTGAGGTCGTCGAGGAGTAGTACCGGGAAGAGAATAAAGTTGTCATTAAGTTGATTGTAACCGAGGGAACGGAGTTTATCAAGAGGAGAGAGACTTCCCATACCCTTACCGAAGTGCGGTCGTTTTACGTTGTAGATATACTGCCACGCCTGAGCTGATCTTAACATGTCATCAGCATTGTTCCAACTGAGTATGCAAGGTAGATAAAACTCCTCATCATCGGTAAGGTGACTTCTTTCTACACGACCGTTATACCCCTTACGTCCCAGGGGTATCCTTGCCAGCACAGCGTTCCAGGGGCTGTAGAGGGTTTCTTGGAGTCTCTCCAGCGTCCTTTGGCTCTTTCCACCGAACTCTTTCTCCCTCCTTTTCTCCTTCGGAGAAAAGATCGGGGTCCCCAAGCGGTTGCAAAGCAACCGCTTGGGGTGATAGGGCGTCTTGCGAGGCGAGATATGAGGACGACGGGAACGATCCATGAGTCCTTTTTCTCCCTCTGCTTCGTAACGCCTGATCCACTTACGCACCACCTGACGTGAAGTTCCCATCTGGTGAGCTGTTGCCGAAATGCTTGCACATCGCGGGTAAGTCTCTATAATCATACGTCTTGCCTGGATGGGGTTCATATTGTGTAACCTCTGGTAAGATACTTGCATAGGCGGTGGATCTCCTTGGTTAATTCCTTTTTTGTAAGTCTACAGGAGATCCCCGCTTTTTCTAATACCCTCTTCACCCTCTCACCCACCTGGTAACTATCTATTGGCGCACAGACTAAACGAGCTTGACAAACATCCTACAAGCCGTAATATAACACGTAATGGTTCGCACGAAACGAACCTGGGTATTGGTTTTTCCGGTAAGGAGGAAAGTCTATGCCGACGGGCAAAGTTAAATGGTTCGACAACAAGAAGGGCTACGGCTTTATTGAGCTGGATGACGGGGCGGGTGACATCTTTGTTCACTACTCCGACATCCTGGAGGAAGGGTTCAAGTCGCTCTCCGAAGGAGATGCAGTTGAGTTCGAGATCTCCGAGTCCGACCAGGCCCGCAAAGCGATTAAAGTCAAGAAGATTTAGTTCCAGCAGCGATCCGGGCCGGGCTCCTGTCCATGTCTACATAGCCCTGGGAAGTAACTGGGGCAGGAGAGAGGGGTTTTTAACCAAGGCCCGCATGCTTCTCGAAGCGCAAGGAGTAAGAATCCTTAACGCGTCATCTATCTATCGCACCTTCCCTGAGGGCTTTCGCTTCCAGCCCTCATTCCTTAATCAGGTATTGGCAGCCGAAACTTCCCTTTCTCCCCTTGAGTTACTTGAAGCCAGCAAGCAAATCGAACTCAGATTGAATCGCATACGGCCATTCCCAAACGCGCCCAGAACGATTGACATTGACCTGCTTTTCTATAATAATGTGGTGATGGATACCCCGACGCTCACCCTGCCGCACCCAAGAGTTGCGGAACGCGCCTTTGTACTCGTGCCCCTTGCAGAGATAGCGCCTCGGATGCGGCATCCTGTTCTTGGTCTGAGCGTTACCCAGATGCTTTCTAAGGTGGACACCAGCTGGGTCAGGCGATGGCGGTGAGGAAGAACCTTGTGTGTGTCGAGGGAGTGATCGGTGTGGGCAAGACAACCCTTGCCTTAAAGCTTGCTCAGGAGTGGGGGGCGGTGACGTTGCTTGAGGAAGCCCTGGAGAATCCTTATCTTGAGAGATTCTACGAGGACCCGGAGACGTTTGCGTTCCCGGCCCAGCTGCACTTTCTCTCCTCCCGTTTCAAGGAACTATCCAAACTCAAGCAGACCAGCCTGTTCGAACGGGTGGCGGTAGCCGACTACACCTTCCAGAAGGACTGGGTTTTCGCATCCATAAATCTATCCGACTCGGACTTCAAGGTATACGAGAAGATGTATGCCGAGATGCTTCCCCAGGTTCCGTTGCCTGATCTGGTGATTCTGTTGCAGGCAAGGGTTGAGAGTTTGATGCGCAGGATCGCCAGGCGCAGTCGGTCCATGGAGCGCGGTATCGCCCGCGAGTATATCGAGAGCCTTGCCGAGGCTTACAACGGCTTCTTCCTTACCTATTATCAGGGGCCGCTCCTGGTGGTGAACACCGACAACCTTGATCTGGACCAGAATCAGGCTCATTTTCAGAGACTGCTTTCAGAGATAGACGCCACCGGTCAGGGCAGGCGATTTTTGGGATCGGCATGAATACCCCACGTATCTTTACCCCACACGTCTGTTACACCCGACGGGGGTGCAGGCACAGCCGTGCGGGGGCCCCATATAACCTCTCCAAGAAGGAGTAAGAGGAAGATATGAGTCATACTCCTTCGAAAGATGCGAAAATCAAGCCCTTCACCGTTCCCCGTATCCGCAGACTGAAAGGTAAGGAGCGCATCGCGGCCATCACCTGCTACGATGCCAGCTTTGCACGATTGATAGACCAGACCCCCATCCAACTCGTGCTGGTTGGCGACTCTGCGGCCAACGTCATCTACGGTCTGGATACCACCCTGCCTATCTCTATAGATGAGATGCTCATGCACACCCGTGCGGTGGCCGCGGGATTAACCAAGGCGCTTCTTGTCGGGGATATGCCCTTTTTATCCTACCAACCATCTCCTGAAATTGCCATCACCAACGCGGGCCGGTTCCTTCAGGCAGGTGCCAAGGCGGTCAAGGTAGAGGGCGGCGGCCCTCACATCAGAGAAATCATCACAAAGCTCGTGGAGATCGGCATCCCGGTGATGGGCCATCTTGGGCTTACCCCTCAATCCGTTCACCGTTTTGGAGGTTTCAAGCTGCAGGGTAAGAAGGCATCCGACGCGGAACGTATGCTGGCCGAGGCAAAGCTTTTGGAGGAGGCGGGCTGCTTCTCCTTGGTTCTTGAAAAGACACCATCAAAGCTTGCAGCAAAGATCACCTCCAGTGTCTCTATCCCCACTATCGGCATAGGCGCCGGTCCCTCATGTGACGGTCAGATACTTGTTCTTTACGATCTTCTGGGCCTTGACCCAGCATTCAAGCCTCGCTTCGTGCGCCGCTACGCCGAGCTTGCAGGCATAATCCTCGACGCGCTGGCACGCTACGCCTCCGATGTGATGGCCGGTAACTTCCCATCGGATAAGGAAAGCTTCAGCTGACATTCCTCTACTCTACAATCCCAAGGAGTACCGTTATCTGCAACGTGAGTTAACAGTTGACATCCGGGTTCCTCAGGCCTATAGTTATATAGGATTATGAAGATGAAGAAGTTGTGCTTGACCGCCTTTGTGGTCTTTATGTCTATCTCTATCCCATCGAGCGTTCTTTATGCCCGCAAACCTTCGAGGGTGGAGGAGCAGCTGCGGGTCGCGGAGGCAAACGAGTTGCAGCTCCTTATAAGCATGGACGGAGAGATGCTTTTCGGCAGGATCACGAAGATCGTTGCCGATTACGTCCACTTTGAGACAGACGGGGATACGACAATTATCTTCATACCTCAGATCAAGGAGGTCAGGGAGGTCACCTCCGACAACATAAAGAACGGCAGGTACTGGTTTCCCAACCCCAACGCCACGAGGCTGTATCTATGTCCCACCGCTCGTTTGTTACGCAAGGGGCAGGGCTACGTTGCAGCTTACTATATCCTTGCACCTTTAGTTGCATACGCGGTGACGGATAACTTTACCATTGCGGGAGGAGCTTCGTTTCTTACCGCGGTTAATTTCGGCGGAGCCTACTTATTACCTAAAGTGGGTGTAGCTCTTGGAGAATACGTCTCGTTATCCGCAGGAGCTGTGGCTGCACAGGGGTTTGGCCAGGAGGGTTTCAATCCGACCCTTCTTTTGGGTTATGGTGTCGGCACCTTTGGGAGGCCCGATGTCAGCATTAGCGTTGGTGCTGGTTACGGTGTTTCCCGGCTATATACGCAAGGGCCCGAGGAGAAAACAATGTTCTACTCTACACCTGGATTCATGTTGGGCGGCGAGTTAAGGGTGACGCGAAAGATAGCATTAGTCACCGAGAACTACTTCATTAGGGAGTGGGGGAACTACAGGCCGGTTATCTCCTACGGGATGCGCTTCTTTGGCGAGACCTTCAGCCTGGAGGGTGCTTTCATCTACACCAAGGATTTAATTGACGAGTTTCTGGGATTTCCATTCGCCAGCATCGTCTACAACTTTTAGACACCCCACGAAGTCACTACGTGACTCCGCGGGGACCCCGGGATAAATACTCCTTTTGACCAGAGGTCAAAAGATCGCAGGGAAAAACGTAGGGGCCGACTTGGGCGCCTTCGGCGTCCGCTTCGCGTAAGTCGGCCCGCTTACTATCTTATGAGAACAACCTTCTGTGTTTTGGATGACGCATCCCCCTCCACCCGTGCGAAATACACTCCTGCTGGGAGATGGGAGGAGGGCTGGGAGGGCGTCCAGATGCCCTTGCCTTCGATGGTCTCGGTAAGCACGCGGCGGCCATCCGCGGAGTAGAGGGTAAGCTGCGCCTCGCCCGTAACACTCCCGGACACGTCGTAGAAGAGCCGGTTGAGGGATGCCTCAAGCTGGATGGGGGATTCGGTCTGGATGGGAGATTCAACTACCCCTATACCCATGTCCCAGTCGGTGATTAAGGCCCAGGCCTCACAGAGGCTATCGGGCGTGGAACGGGGATATACCCATACGATTCGGTCGTCGCACACCCCTACTGCAGGTACAAAATAAGTGCCCAATAGGGTATCTATTCCGAAAGGTGCCGTATACTCGAAAAGATTAGTCCGCCGCCACGGCTCGTTGTTGCGAATCTCGCCAAGCATACCCGCAGGATGGCCCCATATCCAGTCTGGATTGTGCTGACGCCAAGTTCTAAAGTGCGTTTCAGCAAACCGCCCGTCTGAAGAGAAGGCAACCGAGAACTGCTTTCCCCAGCGAACGTCCCACGCGAATACTATAGTATCCACCGCCACCAAGCGTGGTGGATAGGACGCCAACCCGCGATGGCCGAACACTCGACCCATAAGTCCGCCGTACAACCAGAATGTCACAAAACGGTCATTATCAACCCAAAAGGGGATGGCCCACCTGAAGTTTCTCCACTCATCCAACTGATGCCCCCATGGTCTCCAGGACAGGATAGGTTCATCTGCGGCATTAAACACCTGAAACCGCCGATACACCGAGTCCCGGTCACCCCAAATCTCATTAAGCCAGGTTACTGCCACGTCGCCTGCATCGTTCAGCGCCACCCTGGGATAGTAGGAGAATACACACTCCGCATCACAAGTCAAGAAGGGCCGGTCTTCAGGATAACCATCCAAATCAAAACGCTCCACCCACACGTAGTTCAAAATAGGGGGAGGGGGGGCAGGCTTTATCTCACACCAGGTTACTACGAACTCCTCGTTATTGTTGAGGCTCAGGTCAAATGGGCTTGGTCTCTGCGTGTGCTTACCTAAGAGTATGCTGGCAACCAAGTTGTGCGCAGAGTCAACAGGGCTGCCGTCAGGGGCAAAGCGCTGAAAACGAACATACCAGGCATACCAAGACTCATCCTCCCTCCAGATCGGCTTATCCGCCCAAAGCAGGATAGTGTTGCCCGTGGTGTCCATCTCAAGACAGGGGTGGCGAACCCACGAGGTGTCCGCAAGCTTTGCGATCTTATAAGCCTCGGTCATTGGATTTCCATCACGATCAAAGAAGCGGATAAAAAGCTCCAGCTCTAAATCGTCAGGATTGAAGGGATCGCCGGAGGTTATGTTGTCTACCCAGGCCACGGCAAAGTGGCCATCAGGAGCCATGGCTGCACAAGCATATGTCTGATGATGGTCAGGCTGGCGTTCTGCTATCCGAAACGGCTCCACAAGAACACCGCCGCACAGGGCTAAAGCCAAAAGACTTATATTAAGCATTACTACCTCCTTTTGTCTCAGTATAAGCCGGTTCTGCGGCAATGTCAAGGCCAGGAAAGCAGGAGGGGCAAAGCCCCTCCTGCATAGGTTAGGTTACTTAGTCCTCGTAGTAGGTCCGCTTGCCGGAACAGGTGCCGTCTCCAGTAACGAGAACAGGCCAACCGCTCCAGGTTACCATCCAGGTTCCTTCATAGGTAGGATCGGGCTCAGTGTTGTAATTGAATGTAGCTTCCCAGGTGCCGCCGAAGTCGAATATCTTCACCAATTGACCGTGCTCGTTGTATTGAGAGCCATCGCCGTACCAGTAACCTTCGCCTTCTTTTGTACCGCTTGTGCCGTACTCCTTTCCGCCGGTGGTGAGTGTGTCGATGTAGACAAAGATGCTGTCGCCAGGACGAGCAACACACACGAAAGCGACAGCAGGTATCTTGACCCAAATACCAAACGTATCCCGGTGTGGAGGGGAGATGGTGTAGGTGGAGTCATCAACCTCGAGGACGCTCCACACAATCGTATAGGTCTTGCCATTGTAGTCTAGTTCTCCTGAGTTGAACCAGCCGTCCCATGATTCGTAAGAATAATCATCACCGTAAGCGTTTGTAGCGGCCACGAGCATCACCGCAACCGCGGCGATGATAAGGAGAGTCTTTTTAGACATTGTGTCCTCCTTTGTTTAGGTTTGTTTTTAGATATTCGGGGATTCCTGTATTCCCCCAATACCCTCCTCATAAGTCTATTGTAAAAAAAGGGGACTTTGTCAAGTGATTTCAAGTTACTTTAAATCTTTTACTAAAAAGTAGTATTAAATCTTGCGAGCTAGAAATGATCTGGCCATCGCCTGCCGCACAGACTGTGTTTTGTTGACAATCGGGGAATTATTCAGTAAGCTCCGGCGATGTGGCGGATGGTTTCTCTAATCCTTGCTCTGGGATGTTTTTTGGCTCTCTCCGCCTTCTCCTATGAGGGGCCGGTGCAGGTCGTGCGCTTCAGTGACGATGAACCGAACGGGCTTGGTTTCATTCGGGAGGGAGCAGGACACGGGCCTTTGAGGCTTCTTGCCTGTGATAGTCTCCTCTATCTCTTGGCTCGACTAGATCACTGTGCCTATACCTTCGATCGTCGAGGCAGGCTCATTGATTCTCTGCGTCTTGATTTCTGCCCGGCGGATATGGCCTGCGACGACGAAGGTCGTCTTCACATCCTCCAGTATAGGGTGCAGCCCCAGTTCATAGCTGTCTACGAAAGGGGTAGGGAGGTCCAGCGTCGCGAGTTCGATCTCCCGGGGAATCGGCTCATGACCGAGATATGTTTTTCCCCCACCGCCGAGCGGTTGCTGCTTGCAGGCGGTTACACCTACCGGCTTGTGCCCGGGCAGGAACGGGACATACTCTTTGCCGCGGGTGAGAGACCGGGTCGTTTTCATCTCACAGATACCCACATAAGGCGCATCCAGGATACCTGGGAGGTCGAGTTTACAGCAAAGACCTCCTCTGGGGTGGTAGGGCCGGTTCGTCTTGAACCTCTGGAGCGGGAGCTTTTCCAGTTCCACACCGACGATCGAGCGGGCCGAATATACATCGTCGGCACCTCTATCCAGACCGATGAGGAGGGGAAAAGCTACATCGCCCGAAGAATGCTCGTGCTGAAGGATGGCAAGCCTCTTGCAGAGCTGCGCGGCATTGAGCCTGGGCACTCGTCCTACGACTACGCCAACCGCGACATAGCAGTTGCACCTAATGGCGACCTTTACCTCTGGATGACCCACTTCTCGGAAGGCTACTCCGAGATACTTTACTTCAAAGCCCGCCCAATAACCTCTCTCAGGAACTAAAAGCTCCCCTGAGGGAGGTTGGTGTTACGGGTGTTACGGGTTGACAATCCTTGAACTGAGCTTATTCTCATAATGATGAAGAATATTCTTCCCCTGATCCTTTTTGCATCATCCCTTTTGGCTCTGTCCTACGAAGAGCCGGAGGTTGTGGTGGAGCTGGCAAAAGGCTCTGGCAATTACGAGGTTGGGCTTGCGGAAGAGGATGTAGCGATAGGCCCTTACCGGTTGGTGGCCTTAGACTCTACCATGTATCTCCTTGACCAGCTCAACAAACGCGTACTTTGCTATGATACATCCGGCTCGTTTGTCCGCGAGATAAAGACGGCATTCCGTCCTTTTGACATGGCAGTAGACCGTTCCGGACGTATCTATCTTTTAGAGAACCGCACCCAACCCGCGCAGGTGGCGATCCTCAAGGACGGCAAGGAGATTGAGCGAATCAAGATCAAGTATGATGCCAAGCACCCCCTCACTGCCCTGGTTGCTCATCCTGGAGACAGCTTGTTGTTCTTATCGGGGAGCGACCTTTTACAGCCGGTTCCGGAATCTGCCGGTATCCTTGGTTATATCCCTGAGCGCAAGACCTTCAAGCTTAAGCGGGTTGAGCTGGAATCCCTCCAGGTTTTAGAAGCCAGTGGGTTAAGACCTCTGGGCATCGTGACCCGGTTTGAAGGCCGCACCACCGAGATCCTTTTATGTTACGGCGACGGTCGGCTATGGGTAGGCACCGAGACCTATATCCAGGACAAATCCGGTTCGTTCAGCATGCGCGAGGTGATAGTTCTCGATGAATCCGCAGAAGATGAAGTTTATCTGCCCATCCCCTCAAGCTACTACTTCTACGATACAGGCTGGCGCAACGTTTCGGTGGATTCGCAGGGCAATATCTACGTGTTCACCTCAACCTCCGAGGGCAAGGCTTCTATACTGAGATGGCGCGTGTCTCCTTAGTCCTGTCCCTTCTAGTCTCCGCACTTTGGGCAGCTCGACCGGATAGTATTAATTATGTAGGGCCAGAAGAGGTGGTGAGATTCGCTGTTGGGTCTGGACCGTATGAGATAGCGATTGAAGGGGAGGATACTCTCAAAGGTCCTTGCCGGTTAATTGCTACGGATACACGGTTGTATCTATTGGATCAGTTAAACAACCGGGTGCTTTGTTACGATACGGCAGGCATATTCGTTGACCAGTTTAAGACTCCTTGTGATGCGGTCGATATGGCGCTCGACAGTTATTCTCGTTTCTATTTTCTTGATAATCACAATCAACCAGCGACAGTGGTTGTTACCGAGGCAGGTGAAGAAATCACTCGGTTCCAAGTAAAATATGATGAAAAGAAGATCGTTAATGGGTTAGTTATTCATCCGGGGGATAGCTTGGTTTTTATCGTAAATCAGAGTGGGTTTTGGAGATTGACGGATGCTTTGGATTCTAAAGGGAGGAAAAATCGAGAGATTTTTTGTTTTGAACGAGCAAGATACCCTGTTACATATGCAGATTTACGTATGGATTTTGACGGTGAAGAATGTTCAGGTTTTACTTTGAACCGAGAAATAGGAAGAAAAAGTTCTAATTGCCTATCGTTTCTTAACGATGTTACTACCGTACGTATCCTCTCCTGGAGCCACGCAGAAACTAGATACCATGAGACAGGTTCACAGGTTGTGAGTAATAGTATATTGATTTTTGCAGGTAATAAGGGGTGCAAAATTATAAAAAATCCTCCGGGAAGTTACTATGAAACAGTACACTGGCGCAACGTCTCAATAGACTGTCAGGGTAATGTTTATGTCTTTGATCTTAATTCAGAAAGAAAGGCTTGCATCTTAAGATGGCGACCCTCCCCGTAACACTCCTTCGTTTGATTCTGCTCGTTCTGGGCGGGTTGACTTCGATAAAGGCAGTTACCCGCAAGGAGATACTGGCTAGGGCTAAAAGCTTTGCCGAACTCACCTGGTTTGCGGACTCGGCAAACACCGTGGCCTGGGAGAAGATGTATGAGCGCTACGGGTGCGAGGAGCATCTAATTCGGTGTCTCCACACGGTTGCGTAGCAAGCGTGTGGGGTGATAAGTTGACAACCTCAACATAGAGCGTAGAATCTGTTTACACATCACGGAGGAATATTTGGATCTATTCAAGAAATGCGAGGACTACTATCCCATAGTAGCGCGTGTGAAGAATGAGGGTTACTACCCATACTTCATTCCTATAGATTCTCAGCCCGACCACAACGTAGTTATTGACGGCAAACGTATGATAATGCTCGGCTCAAACAACTATCTGGGGCTTACCGCTGATCCCCGGGTCAAGGAGGCGGCGATCCGCGCCACCGAGAAGTACGGCACCGGATGCACCGGCTCGCGGTTCCTCAACGGAACCCTGGACATACACATCGAGCTTGAAGAAAAGCTCGCCAAGTTTGTTCATAAAGAAGACTGCATCTGCTTCTCCACCGGCTACCAGACCAATCTGGGCTCCATCTCCGCCCTGGTTCAGAAGGGGGATTACGTTGTCACCGACAAGCTTGATCACGCCTCCATCATAGACGGGGCATTCCTCTCCCGTGGCGCGATGAAGCGGTTTGTGCACAACGACATGGATTCGTTACAGCAGGTCCTGGCCTCTCTTCCAGCTGATGCGGGCAAGCTGGTTGTTGTTGACGGGTTGTTCTCAATGCAGGGAGACATCGCCCCTCTGCCTGAGCTGGTGCCTTTATGCAAGCGCTACGGTGCTCGGATTATGGTGGATGAGGCGCACTCGGCAGGGGTGATGGGTCCAACTGGCGCGGGAGTTACCGAGCACTTCTCTCTCTCAGAGGAAGTAGACCTTGTTATGGGGACATTCTCCAAATCGTTTGCCTCGCTTGGCGGCTTTATCGCCGGCGAGAGGAAGGTTATCACCTTCATCCGACACAACGCTCGTTCGCTTATCTTCTCTGCTTCAATGACTCCGGCATCGGTGGCCTCGGCATTGGCCGCGCTCGAGATCATAATAGCAGAACCACAGCGCCGCGAGCAGCTCTGGCGCAACACCCGAATGATGCTTGATGGCCTGCCCAAACTGGGATTTGATATCGGCACATCCGAGTCTCCGGTTATCCCCCTTCATATAGGCGACGACATGAAAACCCTTTTCTTCTGGAAGGAACTCCACCATGCGGGCGTATTTGTTAACCCGGTTCTGCCGCCTGGGGTGCCGCCCGCCCGCTGTCTTATCCGCACAAGCTGCATGGCCACTCACACCGAGAAGGAGCTGCACCGTGCGCTTGAGATATTCCAAAAGGTGGGCGTAGAGACAGGAGTGCTATGATTAGGATACGACGTGTTCGCGGCAAAAGAGATCTGCGTAGATTCATAAAGATGGCCTGGTCGCTCTACAAAGGCAACCAGCACTGGGTACCGCCTCTGATCTCCGATATGGAACAGATGCTTACCCCTGGCCGTAACCCTTTCTGGGAGAACGCCGAGCGCCAGCTTTTCCTCGCTCTGAAAGATGAGAAGATAGTGGGTCGGATCGCCGCCATCGTATCCTTCAATCACAACAAGCTTTATAACGAGAAAACCGGCTTCTTCGGGTTCTACGAGTCTGCGGATGACCAGGATGTCGCCCATGCCCTGTATGAGGCGGCCGAAGAGTGGCTGGCTGCCCTGCAGATGACGCACATGCGTGGGCCCATGAACCCCAACATCAACGAGGAGATAGGGTTCGTTGTGGATGGGTTCGATGAGGACCCGTTCGTGATGATGCCCTACACCCTGCCCTACTATCCCAAACTGGCCGAGAAAGAAGGTCTTGCCAAGATCAAGGACGTCTACTCCTACTGGGCACCGACCGCTGCCGGGATGCCTGAAAAGGTGGAACGGATTGTAAAAACGATCAAGAAGCGCTATAAGATAACCGTTCGGCCTGCCGATATGAAGAATATTGAGGCTGAAACCGCGCTTATAAAAGAGGTATACGACGAGGCGTGGAGCCAGAACTGGGGCGCGGTTCTCTTTACAGACGCAGAGTTCGATTTGATAGTCAAAAAGCTCAAGCCCGTTGTTATTCCGGACTTCGTGCCAATAGTTGAGCTTGACGGCAAGGTGGTGGCGATGGCCGTTGCCACACCCGACGCTAACCAGATACTGCGCTACGCCAACGGCAGGCTGTTCCCGTTCGGGTTCATCAAGGTGTTACTTAACCAGCACAAGGTAAATCGGGTTAGGATCATGATCCTCGGGGTCCTGTCTGCCTACCGCCGCTACGGTTTTGACGCGCTTCTGTACTACGAGCTGTTCAAGGCGGCTGAGAGACACGGGTTCGTTGGCGGCGAGTTCAGCTGGATTTTAGAGGACAACGTGAAGATGATTAACCTCATCGAGAGCTGGGGCGGCAAGATAACCAAAACCTACCGGGTATACCAGAAGCCGATCAAACCGGTGGATCGCTCAAAGCGTAAATGGGATTACCTATTTTGATACCCCGATTATAAATGCTCCTTTTCTCCTCCGGAGAAAAGATCGCAGTAAATAAGGGGTATATGGACTCTGAGGAGAGATATTTTTCGGGGTGTTTTATCCCCCCCCTTTATCCCCCTCCACTAGCAGGTAGGGGCACGGCATGCCGTGCCCCTACAATTTTTATCGTGGGGGAGCGAGTAGGGGCGACGCATGCGTCGCTCCTACAATCTATTGCGTCTTGATGATCTTACCGACCTGGTGCCTTCCCTCTTGTGGTTTGTAGATACCAAAATAGACCCCTGCTGGAAACCCGGAGAAGTCAACGTCAACGTGGCCGTAAACCTCTATTGGCGCTTGAACCCTTCTACCGGTGCTCGCTTCATAAATTGTTAAAGTCCCTCTTTGTGGGAAGGTGGCTTGGTAGAGGTTTGAGCTTTTTAGGATAACATTACTTAGCTCTGCAGGTCTTTGGGTTGGAGTTTCTTCTTGAACTCCTGTGATTATTTGTCTTGTTGCGTGGAGGTAGACTTCATCTACTTCTAAAACATTTGCAGTGATTGTCTTGGGGATATTTTCAATGTAAAACCTTAGGCTTTTAACCTTCTTCTTTCCGAACCCCAAACTTCCCACAAACTCCCTTAAATCCTCTTTAAATTTTTGCTCATACCATACCTGTTGTTGAAAGATTCCCGCAACATTCCTAACCCCTCTGTGTTCAGAGCTTTCCAAATCTTCTCCGTAAGCGTAAGTTAATGTATCTCCATCCTCTGTTGTAAGATCCACTCTTAAATTCCAATAGTCAGAACCAAAATTGGGATAAACATAAGGGTTTGCAGCAAACAATAAAGAGTCTAACTCTTCTAGTTTTATCGTGTCTTCTGTAAATAAATCGATTCCTATTTGGGCAACTGCCATACTTCCCCGATCATCGTCTGCCTTTATCCGAGCCTGAAAATCTCCCCTAAATGGTCTTACTTGTTCATAACCGGAGTAGTGTAATCTAATTTCGCTATAATTCCCGCTAATAATTTCCCCCACCCAATCCATCTCACTTTCAGAAAATTCAAAGCCAGAGTTTGTGTCTCCGATTAGCTCAAAATATTCGTAGGTTGTGTCGTCTGGCATCATAACCTGCCCTGCCTGAACTGGCTCTTGCTGGTTGCTAGGATTATAATCATTTGCAAGGGCTTTTGGGGCTGTTAATGCTAAGCCTCCTACTATTGCTCCCACCACCAAAACCGTTGATTTCAAACTTCTGCTTCTCAAGATTCCCTCCATGCAAAATACTACGCGTTGCATTGGGTTTGTCAACCCCGCTTTGAGGGTGGGAGGGCGCGCTCTCCAGACCGCTAATTCCTTTGGTGTGCATCAACTATGTTATGCGGCAACGACACGGTCGTTGCACTCCATATAAATCTAATCAGCGTAAATCTGCGTCATCTGCGGATAAAAATGGTGAGACCGCCCTCCAAGGGAAGCGGAAAATGAAAAGCTTTTTTAACCGCATACGTCCGCGCCGCGTACGCCAGGGGACCCCGATCATTCACTTATGAAATGACCACCTTTTGTCCAACTTTTGTCCACCTTTTGGCCACCTTTTGTCCACCTTTTGTCCACCTTCTGGTTAGGTTTCACAACCAATAACACCCCTCGCGCCTGTAAGCTTTTATGCCTGAAAAAGGGCAGGCTAGATGTTCAGCCGGTCGGAGTAGGCACCCAGGATGGGTACACGCCAGAGATCGCCGTTTGCCGCTCTGATTGCAGCTACAATCGAGATAGCTATATAAACCAGATAAAGGAATCCCTCTACTACCCAGAACGCAGTTCCGATGGGTTTAATCCATCCCAGGATTAATTGCAATATCCGGAATGCAAGCACGGTCAACGCAGCTGCTGCGAAGATCACAAGGGCCTGACGACCATGGTGCTTGACCAAGGTGCTGTCCCCTGAAAGGAAAAGTGGGATAAAGAACAGAGGCGGTATGTAGCCTATCGCGGCCAGCACATTCTTATTCTCACTCATACTGTATTAATTCTATCACAAAGTCCGTCGATGTCAACCTTATAACACCCCGTACCCCTTCGGGGCATCTCCATAACTTTCTGGGGCTAACGCCCCTTAATCAAGGACATAACACCCCGTACCCCTTCTCCTTTTGCTCTCCGGGCAGAAGATCACAGGGAGTGAAAATTTATTCCGCATGGTGTGTTACGGGTTGACATTGTCCGTGCTATGGTTATCTTTAGGTAATCATGAGCCGCGAACTTGACCGAAAGTTGCTTGCCCGTCTGGACGATATGGCCCCCGCGCTGGTCCGTAGTTTCCGCATTCTCGATCCACGCGGGCCTGCAGGGCTGGATATCACATTGAATCAATACTTTGTGCTTTCACTTTTGGCCCGCAAGGAGAGCTTTGGTATGGGTGAGCTGGCGCGACAGATGGGAACATCCTCAGGCAACATGACCGCGATGGTCGACAGGCTCCTACGCTCCGGCTTGGTAGACAGACAACGTTCGGAGAAAGACAGGAGAGTAGTAACCGTAAAGCTCTCCCATACGGGCCGGGAGCTGGCCGGGCGTGTGCAGCGCGTAACCAAGGCGGGGATGCGCCGCATCATGCGTCGGATACCGGACGAGCAGAAGGTGGCCTTTTTCGATACCCTTTCTGCGATCGTTGCCGTCCTTGCAGAAGGTCGTCGGCCTCGCAGACGCTTAAGGCCTATCCGGAAGACATTAAAGAAGGCAAAACGTCAGGGACAGTGATCCCAAAGGTTGACAGAAAGATAGTTACCTGGATTGATAAAGTGTAAGGAGGCGATAGTATGAAGCGAGTGGTTACAGCTTTCGGGATTCTCGCCATCCTGGTTTACGCTCAGGGGTTCGAGGAGGTAGATATAGCCGAGCTGGGGATCGATGAGTTGGCAGGGTCTGTTTCTTTCCTGGATTACAACGGTGACGGGCGTATTGATTTCTGGGCCGGATACGCCTACTTAAACGACGGCGAGGGAAACTTCACAAAGCTTGAGACAAGTAAGTGGGGAGGCGGGGAGATCGTATGCTGGGGTGATTACAACAATGACGGCTACCCGGACGCGTTAACCTGCCGCACCGTATGGATCGATACCACCCCACGCAAGGATACCTGCTTTATCCTACTTTATGAGAACTCAGGACCGCCCGACTATGTGCTCGTAGACGTCTCAGAAGATGTTGGGCTCGGTTTTCCCATCCTTGATCGCGACCTCAACGATCCGGCCTGGCTTGACTACGATGCAGACGGACTTCTTGATTTCTACTACTCAAGTTACGAGTTCGTTCCTTTGAATTCCGAGGAAGACTACCCCTACTGGTCAGGACACGAGGATTACCTCTTCCACAACACAGGTTCAGGGTTTGAGGACGCCTCAGAAGCGGCGGGTATTCGTGAAGGAGGCACCGATACCCTGTGTGCGCGAGGGGTAAGCGTTGGAGATTACGACTCGGACGGGGATGTGGACATCTTCGTCTCGGTTTACCGGCTTCAACCCAACATCCTGTGGCGAAACAACGGAAACGGGACCTTCACAAACGTCGCTGAAGAGGCGGGTGTGATGGGTATCTTCAGCGAGGATTATTACGGACATAACATAGGTGCCGCATGGGGAGACTACAACAACGACGGATACCTGGATCTCTTCACCCCCATTACCCATCACCCTACGTACCCGGGCGACTACACCAGCCACCTTTGGGCGAACGACGGCCCGCCCGAGTGGGGTTTCACCGATCACTTTGCGGAGTCCGGAATGAACAACTCGGAGATAGGTTCGGCACCTGTCTGGACTGATTATGATAATGACGGCGATCTTGATCTCTACTGGCTCAACCTCTACGGTTCGCCTGGCAAACAGGGCTGGCTTTACCGCAACGATGGGGACAATCAATTCACCGACGTTACCCTCAAGGTGGGCATAAAGACATGGGGCAGCAAGAGTTACGTGCTGTGGGTTGACATCAACCAGGACGGGAAGATGGATGTCTACGCGCCTTACAGCTATTCGGGTGAAACTCACAAGGTCTTCTTTATCAACACCGCTGAGCGCGGCCACTGGCTGCAGCTTGACTTCGAGGGCCGGGAGAGCAACCGCTCCGGTATCGGGACTCGGGTCTGGGCCTATTGCGGCGATTTGATGGTGATCCGCGAGGCTGCCCCATCCAACGGCAACGGCTACGGCTCGATGTTTATTGCACGCCAGCACCTGGGTCTTGCAGATCACGAGATGATCGACTCGCTCATCATCCGCTGGCCACGAGGACGTATCGACCGCATACGCAGCCTTGCCGCGGATCACTTGATCGGCATGGTCGAAGGCCCGCCATCTGCTCCTGCTCGGTTGACCTACTCGTGGCTGGGAGGGGATAGCTATTATTTCGCCTGGATACCTTCTCCTGAAAGGGATGTTGCCGGCTACCGGCTCTGGCAGCGCTTTGGTTCCGCTGATCCATGGCATATTATTGCAGACGCTATCCCTGCCTGTTCAACCCGCTATACGGTTATGCTTGAGCCTCCCCTGGCAGAGGTTTCCATCACCGCCTACGACTACTGCGAGGAGGACGCGGAAAGCCCACACTCTCCGGTAGCGACAGGTGTCGAAGAGGATCCGTTCGCTCCTTCAGGGTTGAACTTTGAGGTTGGTTCGTTTTCAAGGATCATCCCGTGCAGGTTCTCACTTCCCACTATATCGGATGTGAGCCTTGAGATATACGATCCTGCCGGTCGGAGGGTGCGTGTTCTGGCATCCGGACAGTACCACGCCGGAACCCATGAGCTGCGCTGGCCAGGGACGGATGAAGAGGGCAGGGCGTTAGGATCGGGCGTATACTTCGTGCGGTTGGTTGTTGATGGAGAAAAGGCGATAGCTCGAAAGACAATACTACGTTGATAACACCCCGGAGTCACCCACACTCACCCTGTTGCGATTCTGGTAGGTGGTTGACATATAAGTGACAGCTGCTATCCTTAGACAATGAAGTGGCCGATAATCGCGCTTCTGGTGATGACCGGGCTCTTGTGGATCACGATCTTTATGCTCCTGGTTATCTGGATACTGCTACGTATGGGCAGAATACTTGACGAGCTCTTCTCGTATCTTGATGCCCCCGGGTTGGTGCGGGCCCAGAAGAGGAGTTTGTGGTTTCTTCTCCCCCTTGGAGCTATGCTTGCTGCAGGGGTCGTTCTCATCGTTCTCGATAACGCACTTTTCTGGTTGCTTTTGGGTGTGCTTTTGATAAGTGCTTCTATCTCGGGTGCGGCCGCTTTGCTCCTACTGGCCGAAGTCTGCGGCCGTGCCGGGGCAAAATCCAGCGCGAAATGATGGCATACATCCTTCCCTTTTTAATCGCGCTTGGCACGGTGGCCATATTCAGCCTTTTTGCCTTTCTTGCCACACTTTACCGCGAGTATCGCTGGTCCAGGCTCCTCATGTGGGTGGGGCTATTGTTTCTTCTCGGCGGCTGTTATCTTTTCGGGGTAAACGTTATCCGCCTGCCCCAGCTCTGGATAATCATAGCCTCCCTATTCTTCGCCGTATTTTTCGGTATCTCGGCAGGCTACTTTATCCGACGAAGCCGTCGGTTACACAAGTGATCTTTTTTGTCCGGAAAAGCGTGGGAGGAGATTCCTTCAAGCCTGCAACCAAAGACTATATAGAAATTCGGCGCAATAGCGATTCATTTGTGGAATTCTGGGGTTTCGTTTGGGTGCTTCTATGAGTATTTCGGCAGAGTTAACCTCGACACCTATAAGCCCGAGACGATGACGATAGAGTAAGGACTTGTCAACGAGTCGAGCCTTGCCATTCCAAACGGCGATGTAAGTATAATCGGCGAAAAAGGTATACCGCCTAGCCTGAAGAATAGCATCTCGCCATCGAGCTTGCTTCGCTTCAACCGCTACTATGTGATCAGCAGGAGACGGTAAGGAATACAGAAGGCGTGCCGACTTACCTCTGTTATGTTCAACAAGCCCAAGATTCACAAGTCGTGGCAGGATGCTTTTCTGCAAAGTGCTTTCAGCTACTCCTACTTTTCGAAGAAGTTGTTCATAGGATACATTTACATCGAGTCTAAGTGCCATTAATGTTTCTACGAGTCGATAGTTGTCAATGGTAACACCCTTAAGCCCATTTTCCTTACGGAAGAAGTGATTCTCATCCGAAAGATACGCCCCTACGAGATCTGCTCTTCCATAACCAGCGCTGAATTCTTCAGCAATCATACTCAACCCTAACCCATCTTCCATAAATGTTTTAATGGGTCTAATCATATGGGCTTCCAAACGTTTCACATTCACTCCTGTTTGGTTACCACCTATATTATAAACACTTCTAGCCAAGTTTCAAGATGTCTGTAATGGTAAGGATTAACGTCAATACCATATTTCTTTAAATTACGCCATGCCTTGATAGCCGACTTCACTCTTTCACAAAACCATTGAATCCTTTCCAAGTTGCTACTTAAAGAATTGATTTCTGATATTTCTTCTGTGCGTTTTTGTAAAAAATGAGGTTTTGAGGCTCTGTCAAGACTTGATGGTGAGATAGAACAATAAGGACAGTTGCATTGATATTCAGGCTTGTTGTTTAATATATCCTCAGCCATTTTGACAGATAAGCAGGACATTAATTCCGGGATGTAATATTTGGGTGACATATCATAACCAATTGCACGATCTAATAAAAGTCCTTTCTCCGAAAAACTTGTCAGGGATGCAATACCATTGGTTATTCCATCTACTCCAGCGGCAAGCATTCCCAGGCCAAGCGAACCAACACGACAGGCAAAAACAGGTTTTCCCAAACGCTGAAAGAGTTTGAGTAAGTTTAAGTAAGAATAGAGTTGTAGACGATTATCGGTCTTCTCGTTGATAGCATCAACGTAAAATAGGAATCCATTCGCTTTCGCTCGAGAATAACGGGTCAGTAAAGTTTGACGATTTGTGTCATTGGTATACGCTTCAATATTTAGAGCAAGTCCTGCATAAACCTTTTTCCTTGAGGCTGTTCGCTGAGCGTAAGCAAGAGATTCTTCTATCAATTTGATGTCAATATCCATCCACTCAGATCCCAGATTTCTACAAAAGTGGAACGGGGCTACAAGATCTGCACACCCCCATTTTAACTGAAAGTCGAGGCAAGTTTTAACATATGCTTGTTGATCTCGCAATGATTGCAAAGACGTCGCTGTTAGTACGCTGTTCTTGTCAAAGACATAAGGCAGAGCTACAAGGCCTTTTGTCTTGGCGAAAGAAGAATATGGTAACCGGCTTGTTCCTGGATCGAAGATAAATGGTATGTTGTTGTCTTGGAATTCCGAAAGAGTTTTTCTATGACTGGGCAGAAAATTTGCGGGGTACACCAATCCATCTATTTTTCCGCCTTTACGAACAAAATCAACAGTCACAGATTTCTCATTTTGCATTAATCTGAAGAAACACCTTTTGGGGTATTCTTTTTTTCGTTCCCGTGCTAAGATTCTAGAACTTTTAGGTAGAGTCATTGGTGTAGCTCTAATTGCCTCAATCAACTCATCATGGTCAAGCATTCTTTCGTAGGGTTGCTTTTCAAGAAGAGTCAGAATAAGGTTCTCAAACTCAGATGAAAGTTTAGGATTATGGCGGGTAGGTGGTGTTGGGGGATTGTTAACTACTTTACCAAATAACTCTAACTCCGTCCGTGCCTCGAATGGAAAAGCTCCCTGTGTAACCAAGTGATAAATCATTACACCTAACGAATAAAAGTCAGCACGTTGATCAACATCTCCTCCTCTTAGAATCTCTGGGGCAATATAACAATGTGTTCCGATTGCTTGACCGGGTATACTTGTTAAGGTTGTATAGTCAAGCATTTTCACAAGACCAAAATCAAGTAACTTGACTTGACCTTCTGCTGTTAGAAATATGTTGGCAGGTTTCAGGTCGCGGTGAATGATATTTTGAGCATGGACTGTTTTAAGGCCATCGATGACTTGACAAAGGATATTTTTAAGTAAGACTTCTTCAAACTCGTAATTAGCCTCCTGAAATGCCTTATGCAAGTCTGTTCCGTCTAGGTACTCCATGGCTACATAATAGCGAGTGGTATTGCCGAACTTTGCTGTTCCCGAATCAATAAATCGGACTACATTTGGGCCCACAGCTTTTTGCAAAGCTCTGACTTCTCGTTGGAAGCGTCTCAGATCAAAACCGAACAGGATAGCTTCTTCTTTGATCAGCTTAATTGCGACTCTTTCGTTGCCCTTGAAAGCTTCGTAGGTTTCCCCAAACATTCCCTTACCCAGCATCCGGCCTAACCTATAATCGCGAAAGTCGTCTCCACTGACTCCTCCTTAATATATCATAAGTATATTCTTTTGGGTGAAGATGTCAACCCCCCTGAGCCGGTTTTTTCTGTGTTGCGGAATTTACTCTAACCCCGCCGCATGGCGCTGTGGAGCTCGCGCTCAGCACGAAGGCTCAGGGTCCCCAGGAGGATAAGTGTCCCGATACTCAAAACTGCCCCGGGCAGAAAGAGGATCAATACCGGCATGAGCGTGTTCTGATAGAGCAGGAGGGCCAAAAGGATCAGTATCACCCAGGCTACTATCTGGACTATGCCCGCGGCAAAACGACGGCCCGGGCGGAAGAGAACCGCGCTTGAGACAACGGAGATGGCGGCACACGCTCCAAGGAGGATGCCGGTTGTAAGAAATGCCTGTGTGAAGAGAAAGGCTAAAAGCAGGATAAGCCCGGCCCAGATCAACGTGTTCACCAGGAAGTAGAGGTTATGCCAGTGCTTCTTGGCCGAGAATCTCTTCATTGCTTAAATGATGAAGCGAGGAGACTTAAGTCCCCTCGCCTCCATCTTCTTTAACTCCGGTTTAATCGACAATGACGATCTTCCTGGAAAGGGTCTTTGTTTGCCTCTCAAGGCGCACGAAGTAGATGCCCGCAGAAACGAGTTGCCCTTTTTCGTCGCGGCCGTCCCATGCGAGGCGGTGTCTTCCGGCCCTTTGCATCCCTTCATCCAGGACCTTCACCGTTCGGCCCGTAACGTCGTAGACTGCAAGGGTAATCCGTTCATTCGCAGGCAGGCTATAGTCTATCCTGAAGCCCTGGGACGCAGGTGAGACCTCAAACTCAAGTTCATACCTATCTGTTCGTTCCTGGATGGCCACAGGCCCGAGATGGGCAAAAAGTGTGTCATTTTCAGGCACCACGTCTTCTGCAAACTCGGTAATGACCCATAAGGTTTCGCCCGGGCAGCAGTACATCCCGCCGAAGATCAGTATAGCCGAGTCACCCGGAGCAACGTCTTCGGCCATCAGGATTTTGTCGAATCTATTTACTCCAAGGCTGTCGAGCAGGCAGTGAACCGGGAACGTCTCGGCGGCGGTGCCCAGGTTGCGGACCTGCACGATTAAAGTCCTTGTGTCGCAACGGGTTACGTCTTCCGGCAGGGGTGAGATTATGTTCTCCGGTGCCACATCACCTTCGCTTGGATAGCTGATTGTGACCTCCTCAAGCCTGGGGGCCTGCAGGAAGTCGGTGGTGAAGATCCCCCGGTAGCGGATATACCGTGATGCCAGGCTGTCCGGCAGGGTATCCCCGTCAGCTACCTGGAGCCATTCGCTCCACGAGGGGGCGGGATCAGGAACGTTGCCTGTTTGAACCTCAAGGATGAAGCCCGATCCGAAGGGTACAACTGCGGTATAGAAAACGGAGCCCCACTCTACAGTATCTCCTGCATCGTAGATCGAGGATACGTAGATCTCATCCCCGCTTCGGTCGTAGGGGTTGCCGGCGTCCGTTGTGGTGCTTATGTGAGCGCCGTGGGTGAGGAGGCTGTCGTAGGCTGTGAAGTCTGGCCCCAGATAGATGTAGGAGTAGGTGTCGAATGTGCTATCCTCTAGCCAGTTGCAGAAGCAGATGTCAAGAGTTCTATTCCCGTCAAAGTCGCCTATTACGTTTCCCATCGCGCTGTGGGTCATAAGAATTCGGGTTGTAGCGTAGTCAGGGCCGCAATAGATTGACCCTGGGAGAGCCAGGTTTGAGAAAACAATGTCCAGCTCGTCATCTCGGTTGAGATCGGCTACCGAGACGCCGCGGGATTCTGCGGTGAGGAGTCCAAGAACTGTCGTGTAGTCAGGACCGTAGGCGATGTAGGAGCTATCTCCCCAGGCGGAGAAGACGAGGTCCAATGTTTCGTCACCGTCGAGGTCGACCACTGTCACGTCGGTCAGCGAGTCGATGTCTGCGATTGTTTCGTTGGATGTAAAGTCCGGGCCGTAGTAGATGATGGCTTGAAGCCCGGCGAGGACGATGTCCGGATCCCCGTCCTTGTTCATATCGGCTATGGCGTTGCCGAAGTTCCAGCCGCAGGCCAGGCTGTCGCGTTGAGCAGTACCCTGATAATAGATGTAGGCGTAGCCGCCCACAAGGTTCGAGAAGACGAGGTCAAGATATCCGTCCTTATCCAGGTCCGCTGCACTGACCGCCATCCCGCAGCGGGTAGGGAAGCTGTCTACGTCAGTCCAGGGGGCAGGCCCGTAGTACAGGTGTGAGTAGAGGTCGCCTGCGCCAGTTGAGTCGTCGAAGGCCGAAAGAACTACGTCAAGATTGCCGTCGTTGTCATAATCCACAATCAGGTTGCCTGAGCCGTTGTAGCTGAAGATGGAATCTGCAAATGTGAGCTTGTCGTAGTGATAAGCATGGTATGCCGGTCCTGGGTCCAGCGTATCCCTGCTGCGGTTGTTGGAGATCAAAAGATCCAGACTCCCGTCCTTATCTATATCCCGGTAATGTATCATCTGGACCGCACCGTCTCCGGCTATGCCTGTGTCGGCAGCGTAAAGTGTGGCGTTATAGAAGCCATCTACGAAGTCCTCCTGGGTGGTTTCTACCCACCAGTTGGCTGCGGCCAAGGGCAGGACTGCAATCAGAATAAGGCCTGGGATGAGAATAGAAAAAACCTTCATTCTACCTCCTTTTTATTCATAAAGCTTCTCTCGATGTTGCTTGCTGAAGTATGCTAAGCAAAGTTTTGGGATTGTCAAGTGGTGAGTTCCTTCCTGAGCCTTATCGCAAGTTCTCGGGCCTCTTTAGGCTTGCAGATGGTTAATTTAGCCTCCTCAACAAGATCCCCTACATGGGGATTGAGGAGCTCGGGCACCGCATCCTCTGCAATGATCACGTTGGGCAGGGCGAAGTGTTTGACTCGTGCAAGCATTCGTATGAGTGCTACCTCCAACCTGGGCAGCGAATAGAATACAACCTGAGGTATTCCCAGGAGTGCGGTTTCAAGACAGGCCGTGCCGGATGCCACCACTGCAAGGTCAGCACTTGCCAGCGCTCGGTAACGCGTGCTGCCTCCTGTTGCTTTGTCGTAGCCTTCCAAAAGGAAGGAAGCGTCTTTTGCTTCACCCTCTGTAAGGAAGAGCCATATAGCCCTGTCCTTTGGGTAGAGCTGCTTCCAGGCGTCCCTGAATCCTTTGAGCAGCGTCTTGTGTCTTGACTGTTCAGACGGCCTGCTGCCCGCAAGCAGGGCTATACTCCTCCTCGAGGCCCTTGAGGTTTTTCTTTTCACATCGAAGTAGGGGGTAAGATGTTCGACCAACGGATTGCCTGTAAAGCGTGCCGGTAGTCCGAGGGAGCCCAGGAAAGCGGCCTCCCTTGGATACAGGCAAAGAAGGGAGTGGTAGCCTTTACGCAGGAGTGTCGCCCGAAACCGGCCCCATGCCCACAGCTGGGGCGGGGCGAAGAACACCCGACGCATCCCCTTCAGATCCCTAAGCCTCAATCCGAGTATCGTGTTCGGCTCGGACCAGGCCACCGCGAGGAACACATCCGGTTTCACCCTGCGCACCTCCCGTTCTATACGCTTCATCCTTACCAGAGCCTCCCCCGCGCCTTCTATCCCTGCTGCAAATCCCACAGGGGCATCGCTTTCTTGGAGTGCAGCCGGCCAGATGATCTGGGTCCCTGCTTTCTTGAGTTCTTGGCTTATAAGCCCGGCGTAGAGCGCCCCGGAGCGCTCCGCAGTAGATATGTATACTCGTTTTCTCACTAATCCGATTTAGACGCCTTAAGCGGCTCGAATGTGGCAAGGATCACCTCAAGCTGGTTCAGCCAGAAGACCTTCTTGGTAGGAGGAGCGGGGTAGAAAAGCATGGCGTCTATCATCCAGAAGCGGCCGCCCTCGTTGAACGAGAAGCCAATCATCGGCCCACCCACTATCATAGAATCGTTCTGCCAGACCCCTTCGATGCGTATCGCCTCGCTGGCGCGGAAGTAGGACGCCCCTGCAGTTGTGAATGTTGAGTCCAGATAGTCTCCCTCGTAGAAGCGGGCGGTCAGGCTGTCGCGTAAGGAAAGCATCGCTTCGCGTGAAACCTCGGGCCTTTCTTTATCCTCCCAGTAGATGAAGATAGAGCGATCAGGTTCATGAGCGTGAACCCAGATGAAGTTGTGCTCAGCGAAGCGTTCATCCAGCAGCCACTCCTTCGGGACATTGAGCTTGAAGCCGTAAGTCTCTATATCTTCAGAAAGCTCGGCGTCTTCGCCCTTGCCGTAGGTCATTGCCTGCAGGCGTTGTAGCAGTCGGTATTTGAATGTTTCGTGGAGCTTTGAGCGGACCGCCTTCAGTCCCAAGAGCATGTTCAACGTATCACGAGCCATGAAGACCAAAACGCTCTGGTTTTTTGCCCATATATCGTTGATTCGGTACAGCGCGAACGAGTCGTTTGCGGAAAGGTCAGGAAACAAACTGCTTGTCAAGGAGTCTTGCTCGAATCCCACGATCAGTATGCCGTGCTGGGTCAGACGGTTAGCTAACTCCCCTGGTTCCATGTAGCGAACGATGAACTCCTTAGCGGGCTGCGGGGTGAATATCTGTTTTCCCAGAGCAAACGCCAGCTCCTGCTCGATCACCTCTTTATGCTCGGTAAAGACCAGCACGTCTCGCGCCCGGCCTACAGAGGAGGGTTTATAGTTACAGCCTGTCGCCAGGAGCGCAACTGCGGCTGTTGCTGCAAATCTTTTCATCAAGCCACCCCTAAGAGTTCCAAGCTTTGTGCGTGTCTGCGCCGGATGGTTGCCGAGACACGCGGATGTTTTTTAAGCTCTGGATCTTCCTTTAATATCTTGAAAGCATCCTTTTGTGCGGCCATAAGCAGATCCCGGTCTCGCAGTAAGTCTGCAATCCTCAGGTCTGGCAGCCCGTGCTGGCGCCTACCCATGATCTGACCAGGGCCGCGTATCCTTAAATCCTCCTCTGCCAAAAGAAACCCGTCCTCTGTGTTTGCGAAGAAGGTCAGGCGTTGGCTTGCCTCTGGCGAGAGCCCGGAAGGCATCAGCAATACGCAGCGCGAAGGCCTTGAGCCCCTGCCTATCCTTCCGCGAAGCTGGTGAAGCTGGGCAAGGCCGAAGCGCTCGGGATGCATTATTATCATGATGGTAGCCTCTGCAACGTCCACCCCCACCTCGATCACAGTGGTCGAGACAAGCACCTCGACTTCTCCCTTACGGAACCTGGACATGGCTAGCTGACGCTCCTGCGGTTTCATCCTGCCGTGCACCAGGGTCACCCTCTGATCGCCCAGTCTTTCCACCAGCTCGTCAAAGGTCTCCTTGGCCGAGGAGAGCTCAAGCTTCTCCGACTCCTCTATCAACGGACAGACCACGTACGCTCGATCGCCTTCCTTTAATCTCTCCTCCAGCCATCTGTACACGCCTTCTTTTCTGCTCTCGTAGGCAAGCTCCGTCTTTCGCTCCGCTCGCCCTTTGGGTTTCTCCTTTATAACAGATACGTCAAGGTCGCCGTAGTAGGAAAGGGTTAAGGTTCTGGGGATCGGTGTTGCCGACATCACAAGTACGTGAGGCCTCACTTCGCTCTTGGAAGCCAGTGCCGCTCGCTGCATCACCCCGAAGCGGTGCTGCTCGTCCACGACAACCAGGGCCAGGTCTCTAAACTCAACGTTCTCCTCGATCAGCGCGTGTGTGCCGAAGATCATATCCGCCTTGCCTCGGGCGATCATCTCGCGACGCTCCTCCTTCTCTTTGTTCTTCAGGCTCCCGGTGAGCAGGAGCGGTCTTGCTCCAATGGCTGCAAGCGTGTTTCCCCATTTGTTGTAGTGCTGCTCGGCTAAAATCTCGGTGGGTGCCATCATCGCCGCCTGCCTGCCCGCATCGGCAGCCGCAAGCATCGCGTATAAAGCTACGACCGTCTTGCCTGACCCAACGTCGCCCTGCAGCAGGCGGTGCATGGGGTTCTTACCACAGATGTCAGCACCTATCTCGGCTATCACCTTCAGCTGGTCACGGGTCAGCTCGAACGGAAGCGCCTTGAGAAAACCCTTGGTCAACTTACCTTCGGAGAGCAACGGTTCAGCCTTGATTCCCTCCTCAAGGTTCCTTCGCCTCATCGCGATCAGAGCCTCGAAGTAGAACAGCTCCTCGTAGCGCAGCCTTGCAAGCCCCTTCTCGATCTCGGCCATCTCTTTGGGCCGATGCACGTACTGTAAAGCCTGCATGATGCCGGGGAGCTCGTGTCTCTGCATGAGTTCGGGAGGAATCGTTTCCGGCAGCTCATCCAGCTCATCCAACGCGCGGTTTGCGGCCCTGCGCACCTCCCATGCAGCAAGACCCTCGGTCAAAGGATACACCGGAAAGATGGGCCTCTCGAAGAAATCGGGGTTGGCATCCAGCCGTTCGAAGAAGGGGTTCACCATCTGCATCTGGTCGTAAAAGGTAATCTGACCTGAGACTAACAGCTTCTCACCGGGCTTGAACTTGCCTCGCAGGTCAGGCCGGTTGAACCAGACCACGTACATCTGGGCGCTTTCGTCTGCCACAAGTATCTGCACCAGCGGCCCGCGCCTGCTCCTGCGGAAAGAAGCTCCCATAACCTTGACCACGAACGTAGCCTCCTGGCCGATCTGTGCCGACGCTATGGGCACCGGGTTGGAGCGGTCTATATACCGGGTGGGCAGATGGAACAGCAGATCCTCGACCGTCTCGATACCCAATTTCGACAACCGTGCCGCTCTCTTGGGTCCGATCCCTTTGAGGTACTGAACAGGTGTCTCAGGCTTCAGCGTCGTATCCCCCCGATGAGACAGATAGGTGAATCATTCTTATGGTTGGCGATAAGCTTGGCTTCGGTGGCGAATATGATAAACGATTACGACCTTTGCCTTATCATCTACTTGATAAATCACTCTGTAGTCCTTGATCCGAATTCGATAAATCCGTTCTGCACCGCGAAGTTTGCGATGGTGTGGCGGAAAGGGATTATCTCCAAGGGATTCAACCGCTTCTATTATTGGTGGGATATGCTGTGGATCGATGCTCCTTAAGTCCTTTTCCGCTGAGTGCTTCCAGCGGATATTATAGGAGGCCATCCCTTTGCAGCTTCTTTTTAAGTTCCTCAAAGGACAGGGTCGGCTCATCCCTACGTTCGGCAACCACTGCAAGATCATGTAAATCTTCCAGAAGTTCCTCATATTCCTTGAGGGGAATGATTACCGCTGTCCTTTGGCCTTTTTCATCTACTACGTACTTTTCCCGGCCTCGTTCCATATCTTTCCTCCTTCAGGAGACTTGTTTCGCCTTGTCCTTCTTACTATATTTACGTTCCGTGTAGTGTCAAGATGGCTGTTGAGTCACTTAGTCATCCCTCTGAGTGTATACTCCAAGAAGAGATCACTCAGGATTGCCAGTTTTCTTTGAGCTCCCGCCAGGTTTCGGCGAGAGCCTGAGAGATTACCTTAACGTCGGCTAAAACGGGCATGAAGTTGGTGTCGCCTGACCAGCGGGGCACCACGTGAAGGTGCAGGTGATCCTCGATCCCGGCGCCTGCCACCCTGCCGAGGTTGGTTCCTATGTTGAACCCGTCAGGATTGGCCGCCCGGCGAAGTGTGTCTATCGAGCGCTGGGTTAAACGCAAGAGCTCGGCTAAAGCGTCGTCTGAAAGCTCGGCCAGCTCTTTTGTGTGCTTGTAGGGCGTCACCATGAGGTGGCCGTTGTTGTAAGGGAAGCGATTCAAGACCACGAACACGTTTTCACCGCGGGCCAAAACCAGGTTCTTTTCGTCGTCCTGGGGCTGGGCGGAACCGATCTCACACAAAACGCACCTATCCTTCCCTTCGTCAGATAACGCTTCCCTGATGTAGGTCATTCGCCAGGGTGCCCAGAGTTTTTTCATTACATGCCTCTATCTATAGAGAAGTCAGGTTTTTTTACGGTCTTCCATCCGCAGAAATTTGGAACGGGTTGCCGTTCATTTGGTGTCCACAGGGATTTCCACACAACTAGAGATACTACTTTTGCACAACACGCATTGAGTTCAGAAAAGCGACAACTGCTCATGGTCTTTTTCATCTTCATCTTTCTTCTCGGCCTCTTCTTCCCTGGAGAATACGCTTACCGTGCCGAACACCCCGTCGTAGCCTTCTTCCACCTTGACCTGGCCTTTCCGCATCCTGGCTATGCCTTGAGCGATCTCGCGCCCGGCCACCCGTGCTATCTCTTCGGTATCCGCCCACAGCAGGGCATTGAACTCGCCGTCCAGCTCCTGGCATACCCGTTCGTAGACGTGGCCTACCCCGGCGGTGTCCCGGCCAATGCCCTTGGCCTCGCCGATCAACTCAGCCAGAGGTATTATTGAGTAGTAGGGCAGTGCGCCCGTAGGATGGAAGCCTTCGGGCCGGTCGGCAAGCTCTTCTACGCGGTGAAGGACCCCAAGTGTAAGCGGCTTGCCGCAGCGGGGGCAGATATTTTTCCCCCCGATCGACTCGCCCGGCGCCAGGCGAATGTTACAGTTGCGGTGCCCGTCGTAGTGATACTTGCCTTCCTGAGGGAAGAACTCGATGGTGCCGAGCATTCGCTTCGGGTCCTTCTGTTTGAGTGAGTCCTTCAGCTCATAGAACGAGGGCTCTATGTCGAAGATGTTGGCCTCGCGTCCCATGCGGGCGGGCGAGTGCGCGTCGGAGTTGGAGATAAGGGTTATCCTGTCAAGTGCCGACAGCCTCCAGTTCATGGCCGGATCGGATGAAAGGCCGGTCTCGGCCGCGAAGATCTCCTTCGAATAGCGCCCGAAGCACTCCTCTAAGGAGTCGAACCCGGACTTGGAGCCGAAGAGCGAGAACCAGGGCGTCCAGATGTGGGCAGGAACGATAAAACTGTCCGGGGAAATCGAAAGCACTCCCTCCAACATCGCCTCTGAGTCAAGGCCAAGGGTTGGACGCCCGTCCGAGGTCAGGCTGCCGAACCGGCCAAGGAACTTCGAGATCTTTTCCACATCGTCGAAGGATGGAGCGAATATCACGTTGTGTATCCTGTGCAGCGTCCCCTTGCGGGTGTAGATGCCCGACACCTCTGCGGTGAGTATGAACTTTATGCCGTCGTATTCATAGATTCCCGGCCCGGCCTCGATAAGATGCCGGTTAAGTTCGTCAAGCCAGCCAGGATGGGTAAAGTCCGCGGTTCCCAGAAGTCCTATCCCCTTGAGTTTTGCCATCCGCGCCATCTCGGGGATGCGCATGTTCTTGCTGGTCGCGCGCGAAAAACGCGAGTGAAGGTGAAGGTCGGCCACTATCTTCATTTCTTCTTCTCCGCGACGATCATTACCCGTGAGCTTATGTCCAGGAAGGAGTTGGTGGTCATGTGGGCGAATATCTTTACCGTTGAGAATCCCGCTTCCCGGAGGAGTTCTTCGATCTTTTCCATGGGATAGGCGCGTTCCTGATGTACCTCCTCAACCCTCTTATAGAACTTTCCATCGCCCACGAAAAGCGTCAGGTAAAGCGTAGAGATATACTTGCTGGCGTCGTAGACCGAGCGCCAGACCGAGTAGATGTTGTCTATCTCCCTTACCAGTGTATTCGTGCCCCATACCTTTGCCAGCCCGTAGATGGTGTTCATGTCGAATACGAAGATGCCTTTTTCTGCCAGGGCGTCGTGAACGCAGCGGAAGCATCTCTTGAGCGCGCGTTCCTCCGTAAGGTAATTGATGCTGTCGAAGTAGCAGGTGACCGCATCCACCGGATGAGAGAGCTTGAAGTTCTGCATGTCCGCCTTCATGATCTCGATCTTGTGGGCCTTCTTTTTCTTTCTTAAAATCTCAAGCATCTCGCTTGAGAGATCGATTGCGGTTACCTCGAAACCCCGGCGAACAAGCTCAAGGGTGGCCGAGCCGGTCCCACACGCTAAGTCCAGCACTCGCTTAGGCTTATGGCCGAAGTGCTTGAAGAGGTCAATGGTATAGTTTACCCACTCGGAGTAATCGATCCCCTTCATCAGGGTATCGTAGTAGTCGGCGACTCTGCTGAAGGGATGCTTAGTCATCATGGTATCACCCCGGTTACGCCCGAGCAGTTGATGTGCACTCGTTTCCAGCCCCGTCCGGCGGATGTCCTCACAAAGCCACCTATCTCCACGTGAAATTTGTCCACCGTTCCGTAGATCGTGTAGCGGCCTTCGTTCCAGGCAACCTCTTTGCGCTTTGGGTTCAAGGCTACAATCAGCTCCACCTCATCGGGTAGGATGTGGTTGACATCGGCAGGTGAGGGTAAGGAAACGGCCTTTTGAGAGCCCTTGCCTGCATGGGAATGAAACGTCCCGACAATCTCCATCCCCTCGGCGAAGCGGTTTATGATCCGGTTGATGCGCGCCGTGCGGTTCTCGTCTATCCAGGCGAACTCCTGGTCCGATTCTATCGCCTGGAAGACCGCGGCGTACTCGATTATGAATTTCGATTTGGTGGAATAGCCCACGAGATAACCTACGGTTTCTTCGGGATATATCTCGGCAGCCGCTGAAACCATGGTCAAGCACGAAGGCAGGGAGAGGTAAACGTCAACCACGAGGCAGTATAGTCGAGGTGAGTGGTTAAGTCAAGGATTCACCCCTAGAGGGATTTCAAATTTCACCGAAGGGCGACGATTGCGGAGTAGATTTTAAAGTTGTAAATCGTGGGTTCAATAATGAAGTGCAACACCTTGGAAAGCGAGAGGGATTTCGTTATTCTGAGGACGTATGCACTCAAGATACCAACATCTTGGACTGAAGGAGCGTGAGGTGACAGCGTGCCCCTTGAGCGCTTTATGCGCTCATAGGGTATAGATACGATGCGTAGAGACGGGCGATCTATACGAGAGATGGGCCGTGTTTTAGGCAGGAGTCCCTCTACCATCTCGCGTGAGTTGCGGCGCAACCCCTCGCCTACCTACGACTTTTACATAGACCATCGTGCTCAGGTACGAGCGGATAAGCGCAGGTCAAAGGCAAGCCGCAGGATGCGATTAAAGAGCAAGGTGATCAGGGGTTACGTGGTGTCCAAGCTCACCCAGGACTGGTCGCCTGAGCAGATATCGGGCAGGATAGAGATAGACCATCCGGGTATATCCATCA